>JALOOK010000140.1 GCA_025454445.1 Oscillatoria sp. Prado101
CACTGTTTGTTTGCCTTTTAATCTGCTTGTTGCAGAAAGAGCGCGTTCACCTCTGGTTGGGGCCTGAAACCGGGTTTCTGAAAGAAACCCGGTTTCTACGCTTTCATTACATTAAACGGTGGCCGCATTGACCGCAGAAACGATCGCCCAGTTGGACTGCAGCGCCGCATTGCGAACAGAAATTCTTCCCGACAGCGGCTGCTGGCGGATTCCCCATGCTCATCGACATATTGCCTATGCGCATCTCCATCGGGTTCATCCGCATTTCCATATCCCCCATCTTCATGGGTTCCACCGGCGAAATCGGTTGCATCGGTTGCATCGGTTGCATCGGTTGCATCGGTTGCATCGGTTGCATCGGTTTCATCGGTTCCATTCCCCGCACCGCCGGCATTACGCCTTCCTGCGCCGGCAATTCCTCCGCCCCCGCCAGGTTGGGCGCGTCACTCACCGTGCTGGTGCCGGTGGCTGTGACATTGACAAAATACCGCCCTTGTGCTGCAGTAATTTCCAAGACGATCCCGGCTGGCGTGCGGAAAGCGGCGGGGGGTGCCGTCCAAGTGCCGGTGTTAAAGCTGGTGCGCTGGCTTTGCTGCTGTCCTGGACTGCTGCTGACTGTGGCGACTGCAGTCTGCAGTCCCTGATTTTCCACAATTACCTGGTAGCCGGTGCCCGCATTAAATATATAAGCCATGATGGTGCCTAATGAATTTGACACTCCCACCCAGGGATTGGATGGGATTCTCTGGCCTTTCAGCCAGATATCCGCTTTCAGAGGTTTCCGGACGCAATCCTTGGTAAGGCCGGTCTGCTATCCCAGTCTTTCAACCGGCTTCTCGGACGTAAACTTTTCCTTGAGAAACCCAACGCGCCCGTGCCTTGAAGCGAGTCGCGCCTTTTAGGTTGGCCGCTCTGACGGTCGTTTACATGAGCGTTGGTTTATTTTAGCTCAACCAATCAGCAAGTTCAATCAATCCAAGGTAAATTTTTGTAAACTGCTGTCACCCCCAGTGTAACTCGTAGGGTGCGTTCCCTATCCCACCCTTCCCGATTGAGGTGCCTTCCCTGAGAGGGAACGCACCCTACCCCGGGCGAAACATGGAAAATTGGCAAGGTACTGAGAAACCCGGTTTCTTTAAAAAACCGGGTTATTGATGCGCGGCTACCTTTTAGCCTGCTGAATCGGAATCCAAATCAAAAACTCCGTGCCCTCACCCGGGTCTGAAAAGCACTGCAACTGACCGCCATGCTTGTCCACAATCTGGTAGGTAATCGACATTCCCAGCCCTGTACCGGAACCAACAGGTTTAGTCGTAAAGAAAGGATCAAAAAGCCGGCGGCGCACCTCCTCCTTCATCCCCGGGCCATTGTCAGCAATAGAAATCCTAACATGGGCATTGGGCATTGGGCATTGAGCATTAGGCATTGGTGATTGTTTTTCTCCCCCATGTTCCGCCAAGCTGCTGTCCCCATGCCCTATTGAGGTGCGAATCCGAATCGTGGGGATTGGGGATTGGGCATTGGGCATGGCGTATTGCTGTTCTTCCCACTCCCGCCGCAATGCCCTTTGCCCTTCTTCCAGCGCGTCAATCGCATTAGCCAGGATATTCATAAACACCTGATTCAGCTGACCGGCATAGCACTCCACAAGCGGCAGATTGCCGTACTCTTTGATTACTTGGATAGCCGGTCGGTTGGGTTTAGCTTTCAGCCGGCTTTGCAGAATCAGCAGCGTACTCTCAATCCCCTCGTGAATGTCAACCGCCTTCATATCCGATTCATCCAGCCGCGAGAACGTGCGCAGCGAAAGAACAATCTGGCGAATGCGGTCGGATCCCACCAGCATAGAATTCAGGATTTTTGGCAAATCTTCCTGAATGAAAATCAGGTCAATTTCCTCGAGCGCCTCTTGGATGGCAGGTGCGGGATGGGGATAGCATTCCTGGTAGAGTTGCAGCAAATTCAGCAAGTCTTCGGCATATTCCTTGGCAGGTGTGATATTGCCGGATATAAAATTAACCGGGTTGTTAATTTCGTGAGCAACTCCAGCAACCAGCTGCCCCAGACTGGACATCTTTTCGCTTTGAACCAGTTGGGCTTGAGTCTGTTTTAGCTCCCGCAAAGCTTGTTCTAGCTCGCGGGCTTTAGTTTCGGCTATTTCAGCAGCAGTGCGGCTTTGATCGTAAAGTTGCGCCTGGTCGATCGCGATCGCCAATTGATTGCAAACCGCCTCTAGCAATTCCACTTCATCCTCGCGCCACTCGCGGGGGCGACTGCATTGAACGCAGGAAATCACGCCCAGCACACCCCGGCGCGTTGGAATAGGCAAATCCACGACAGCGGTGTGTCCCTTAGACTGAAAGAATTGCCGTTCTTGCGGGTCAGATACAGTTTCAATATCGTCAAAACGGTAGATTTCCAATTTGGATAGCTTTTGGGCAAAAAAAGACGTCGCATCAAGCGGATAGGAACCCAAAAGTGAGAGTAGCTCGGATTTCTTCGCTTCATGCACCACATTCCACACGGGCGGTTGTGCGTCGGGGAGATACCAGATAAACTTGCAGCGCTCCAGCTGCAACAAGTGGTAAATCTCCCGCACTGCAGTTTCCAGAATCCTATCCAAGTCGAGAGAAGCGCGAATCTGACTGGCAAGCCGGTTGAGCAGCGCCTCCCGAGTTGCTAGCTCTCGGAATCGCGCTTCACTTTGCCGCAGTTCCGACTCAGCTTGCTTGCGCTCCGTAAAATCTTTTGTAACAGTAGCTAAAGCCATCGGCTCACCTGTCTGCGAGTCTTTAACAGTAAAGACGTTATAATAAACAGGTATCGGCAGACCCGTTTTGAAGTGGCGGAAGCTAACCTCTCCCTCCCAGCGTCCTGTTTCGGCAAGAGTGGGCAAAATGCGCTCTTGCAGCACCGGCAATTCCTCCGGCATAAAATAGTCAGGTATCGGCGTTTGCTTGACTTGTTCAATACCGGACAGCCCTACCAGGTTTTGACCGGCTTCATTGACAAACAAAACCTCACCCTCAAGTGTAGCTAAAGCAATGAAGTCAGAGCTGCTTTCAACAAGAGCTATCAACTTTTGCTGTTCAAACTCTGCCAGCTTGCGATCGTGGATGTCCGTGCACACGCCCACCCACTCGCGGATACTGCCATCTTCTGCGAGTACGGGAACGCCACGAACATAGAAATAGCGATAGGTGCCATCTTTCGAGCGAATGCGGCACTCAATTTCATACAGACTTTTCCTTGTAAATGCTCGTAACCAAGCATTAGCCGTGGGCTGGCGATCGTCGGGGTGAATCGCGTTTAACCAGCCCCAACCTGAGAGTTCTTCCTGACTCTGGCCCGTATAAGCGCCCCACTCCGGCATATCAACAGCCAGTCCTTCAGCATTGTTCAGCCAGACAATCTGGGAAGTGGCAACAACCAGAGAGCGATAGCGCGTCTCACTGCGCCGCAGCGCCTCTTCTTGTCGCTTCCGCTCGCTAATGTCACGCGCTATGCCAATCAAACCAATAATGTTTCCCTCACTGTCGCGCCAGGGGCTTTTCGTTGACAGATACGTTCGCATCATCTCCGGTGCTGCAACACGTTCTTCCACAATTTCAGGAACGCCCGCTGTCATAATGCGGCGGTCATTGGCCATAATTTGAAGCGCGATCTCAGCCGGCAGCAATTCCGTGTCATCCTTGCCAATAATTTCTTCTAACGACTTGCAAAAAACGCGGGCACATGCGCCGTTTAACGTCACATATCGTCCCTCAATATCCTTGACAAATACCGGATCGACTGTGCTTTCAATCACGGAACGCAGCAGGATATAGCTTTCTGTGAGCGCCTTTTCTGCCTGCTTGCGCTCGGTAATATCTCGCGAAACCGTTGCCAGACACATTGGCAAACCAGTTTCCGGGTGCTTCACGGTGAATAAAGTCATGTACACGTCAAATTTGAGGCCTGTTTTGAAATTCACAAACTGGGTTTCTCCTTCCCAGAATCCGTGCTGCATAACCGCCGGCAGAGCGATTTGGATCAAAAATTTTCGACAGCCCTCCGCAAAGAATTCAGTCAACCGCTTGTCCGAAATATCTTCCGACATGCCCAAACCGATAAGTTGCCGTCCGGATTCGTTAATAAATATGAGTTCGCCTGACAGCGAGGCCATCCCTATAAAATCCTTACTGTTGGCAATCAGAGAAACAAACTTTTGCTTTTCCTCCTCCGCCCGCACCCGGTCGGTGATGTCAGTGGAGATGCTACATATCGCGTAGGGAACACCGGCACAGTCGTAGAGAGGAAACTTCACCGAAAGGTAGGTGTGCGCACCGTCATAGTGCGGGACAATTTCTTCCATTTCCAAAGGCAGTCCGCTTTGCCGCACCTTGAGGTCGTTCGCCCGAAATGCCTCCGCCACCTCACGATAAAAAAGCTCGCCGTCAGTCTTCCCTTTGACCAATTCTGGATTTAAACCGAGCTGGGTTGCGTACTTGCGGTTCATCAAAATATATCGGCCAAGATTGTCCTTAATATAAATAGCTGTTGGCGAGAAATCCAGAATCGCCTGCAGCAGCTGTTGGCTTTCTCGCAGCGCCGCCTCAGCCCGCACTCGGGCGCTGATGTCAACGAATAAGCCGATAGTGCCGGTGACAGCGCCACTGGCATCAAACAGCGGAGCTGTCCAGAGGCTGACATCGACCGGTGAGCCGTCTTTCCGCTGCCGGCGCAATTCCAAGCCCGCCTGTTCCTTGCCCTCCCTCTCAGCCTGAAGAATGGCGCGGAACTGCGGCTCTGCGCCAGCAGGAATAATGGGAAGAGGCTTGCCCAAAACCTCTTTTTCGCTCCAGCCAAAAAGCCGCTCAGCCGCAGGGTTCCACAGCGTCACACCCCCATCGCTACTGAGAGTCGCAATCGCCAGAGGCGAAGCTTGGATCAGCGTTTGCAAAGTTTGATTAGCAGTTCGCAGCGCCTCTTCCGCACAGACGCGCTCAGCAATCTCCCTCTGCAATTGCTGATTAGCTTGCCTTAATTCAGCTGTGCGCTCATCCACGCGAATTTCTAACTCTTCCAAAGTCTTTTTCAGCGCTTCTTCCGCCCGCACCCGCTCAGTTATATCCGTGTGCGATCCAGCCATCCGGTAAGGCTTGCCGGTGCCATCAAAAAGCACCGCACTCCGCCCAAAAATCCAGCGATAGGAGCCATCTTTGTGCCGCAAACGGTACTCCACTTCCAAATAAGGCGTCAAACCTGACAAACAGACCTGGACACTAGCTAGCACACCGTTGATATCGTCAGGATGTATCCGGTTTTTCCACTCCTCGAAATTATTTGGCACCTCCCCGTCCTCAAAACCGAGCATATTATTCCAGCGCGGCGAAAAATATACTTCGCCTGTTTCCAGCTCCCAGTCCCACAAACCGTCTCTAGAGCCTCGCACTGCCAGCTCAAACCGCTCCTGGCTCTTGCGCAGTTCCTCCTGATATCTCATGCGCTCGGTAATGTCTTCAATTGTGCCCAAGATGCCCACTACGTTTCCTTCTGAATCGTGCAGCGGTATTTTGTTAGTTTCAAACCAAGCCGGTTGGCCGTCAGCCAGAAGTGCCGGTTCAATGATATTATATTCAGGTGTATCTGTTCCCATTATTCTGGCATCGCAGGAGCGAAAGAATTCTGTTTGCTCTTTCGTCCAGGGCAACTCGTAATCTGTTTTGCCAACGATCTCCTCTGGACTTGACAAACCGGCCACTCGCGCGAAGCCGACATTGCAGCCCAGGAAAACTGAATCTCTGTCCTTCCAAAAAATATACTGGGGAATGTTATCGAGCACCAGCTGCAGCATCTGTTGCGATTTCCGCAGATTTTCCTCCAGCTGTGCCGGACTTGCCAGCCCCAGCATTTGGGGAATCAGCGGCACCAGTAGCGCCGCTGTCAGCAGCGAGACAAAAGCAGTAAAAGCTTTCAGCCAACCGGCAATCCAGTAAATGGCGTGCCACAGCGTCCAAATCTCCATCAGGTGGGTTGTGCCGCAGGAGATAAGCGAGACTCCAAATAACAGGAATATCCAGCGGTACGGCAAGTCCCGCCGCTTGTGGACGAAGTAGATAAGGGCGATGGGAATGGAGTAATAAGCGAGGGCAATCAGAGAATCTGATGCGATATGCAGGGGAACCAAGTCTGCCTCCCACAGGTAACAGTGCCCGTGCTGGATGAACGGGAGCGACCCAAAAAAGTGTTGCAAAAATTCTACCATCTCATACCTCTCCTTTTCCTATTTTCTGTAGCCCCGAAACACTACAGCTGCCCGACCTTCGCGCCGATTTTATTTATTCTAGTATTTCTTATACATAAACGCAGACAATAGAGCCTACCCATCTGCGTTCATCGGCGTCCATCTGCGGTTAAAATAAAAATATATTTTAGATTTTCTATTGCTAGCGTTCCGCTCAAGAGCATCCAGCCGCCCGCGGAAGCGCACTCGTGGGGTGCCCTCGCGGCGCACCCCACAACGGCGGGTTCGGCGGCATGAAACTGCAGGGGCAATCCCCCCCTGGTTGCCCCTGCCGCCGGACAATCCCCGTGTCGGCAGCCCCCCTGCGCCCTCAAGGTATTGTGCAATTAATTAGCACTACAAATATAAACAAAAGTTACTGCCCACTCCCCATGTTACCTGCAAATCAAGGCTGGTAGCGGTGATATGCCGGATCTGCCCCTTACAACCACATGCAGATTAAAAGACTAACAGCTTGCCGGACGGGAATTGTGCTAGGCATGCTAATCGAGCACCTCATTCACGGGGAACCTATCAATCAGCTGCATGGCGCGATAGGCGTTGATCTTCAAAGACTCCGATATATTCGGCACATGAGGTATCTGAGAGAGAAAATCCAGAGTGCGGCGGAGTATGCGCACCACATCCCCCTCATCCAAACTGGTGTTCTCACACAGATCCACCCATTCAACACCCAGAGCCCACTGCTCCACCAGAGAAATTAAATCCACCTCCAGCCACACCGGCAGCGCCACGCGATGGCGTCGCTGCAGCTGGAACAGGGCTCGGCGCACGCTCCGCAAATTCTCCAGCGCCCCCTCCACTTCCGGGGAGAGGTCATATCCCGCCCAGCTGTCCGGTCGGGACACCTCCGTCACCAGAGCCGCGCAGGCAGCTGCCAAGTGGTGGGGGTCAAGCTCGTTAAATTCCCCAGACCTGAGCGCCAGCCCCAGCCACAGTTCATTATCGCCGCGAATCGCTGCAGCCGCTTCTCCGAGCGGAGTCGGCGTCAAATCCTCCAAACCGCCAAAATGCTGCAAAATCTTAATCAAATCGATAAATTCCTCCCAGTGGCGCTGGGACTGCTCCAGCAGCCGATCTTGGCACTTCTCTATTTCTTCTTGCAGCGCCGCCGCCCGCCGGTGCCGCTTGAGCAGGGCTGTCGGTTCCCCCAACTGGTGCAGCGGGTGAGACTCCAGCTGCTGCCGCACCGCTTCAGTACGCTGCATCTGGGAGATCACTTCCGGAGCTTCGTCCGGGGTTGATGGCGTGGGAATCAGGCAGGCAATTGCCGCCGTCGCGTCTGTTCCGAGGCGGCTGGCTCCCGGCTTCAGGGGCATGTCCGCCGGCAGTTCCTCCAGTCTCTGCACCCCTTGCACACGGGGCAGCTCCGGATGCAGGCCCACAACATCAATGCCGGTGCACACATACCAGCGGTTGTCCTGTCCCAGACAAACCAAATGCGGCGACTGGCCCGGTCCCGGCACCCGAGTCACCAGCACAGCCGTCAGCGGCTCGCTGTAGCGGATGTGCTTGCCCTTCAGCCGGAGAACCGTCCCCGGCATCGTGTACGGCAAGGCCACCGATATCTCACTCGCCGACACCTGCGTCGCTTGCTCCTGCAAAGTTTTCAGCAGCTGCCTTTCAGTTTTCAGCCGTTCGTGCAATTTCTCATAGCGGGCGAGCAGATTCTCGTCGCAGACAGCCAGCTGCTCTCGCACTTGAGCCAATTGCTGCTTGAGCGCCGCGATCTTCTCCTGCTGCGGGCGCAGCGACAGGGAAGCCAGATACTGGCCAAAGCTGCGCTCCACCAGATTCTTGGCTTCCTCGACCGTGTGTTTTTGCAGCAAATTCAGCACCATGCCGTAGCTGGGCGCGAACTGGCTCACCAGGGCGTCAGCACCGGCAGTCGCCAAATACGTCGCCTCCTTAACCCCTTCAAAGGGAGTCTGCACCGTCACCACATGGCCAAGAGCGTCCATGCCCCGCCGGCCAGCTCGCCCCGCCATTTGCAGGAACTCGGAAGCTTTCAGCAGTCGGTGCCCGTCGTCCGTGCGCTTGGACAGGCTAGAAATCACCGTAGTCCGTGCCGGCATGTTAATCCCCGCCGCCAGGGTTTCCGTGGCGAACACCACTTTAATTAGCCCTTCTTGAAACAGCTCTTCCACCAGTCCCTTCCAGGCGGGCAAAATTCCGGCGTGGTGAGCGGCAATTCCCCGGTAGAGCGGCTCCACCTGACCGGCGCGACCTGCTTCTGGGTTGCGATCCAAAAACTCCTCAATCCGCACCTGTAGCTCTCGCGCTTCTCGCTCATTGACCAAAGTGAGATTTTCGCAATCCGCCACGGCCCGATCGCAGCCCCGGCGGCTGAAGATAAAATAGATGGCCGGCAGCATGTCCCGCTGCCACAGCTGAGAGAGCACATAGGACATGCTCGGCGCTTCTGGACGCCCCCCTTTCGGTTTCCCCCCCTTGGGTTTGAGCAAGGCGTTAATCTTTTTGCCGCTGCTGTCCAGCAGGGGAAACAGCCCCTTAGGGTTGCAGAAGTGAAACTCCAGGGGCACGGGGCGGAAGTCAGAGTAAATTAGATCCGTAGGGCCGTGTACCTGACAGATCCAGTCCGTCAGCTGGGCGCTGTTGGCCACTGTCGCCGAGAGGGCCACCAGCTGGATGTCTGGCGGGCAGTAGATGATCGACTCTTCCCAAACCGTACCCCGCTGCCGGTCGTTCATGTAGTGGCACTCGTCGAGCACCACCGCTTCCACACCGGCTAGAGAGGTGCCCACCTCTCCGATGCGGGTGCCGTAGAGCATGTTGCGGAAGATTTCCGTCGTCATCACCAGGATGGGGGCGTCCCGATTCAGTGCCAAACTGCTCGCGGAAATCGCGCAATTTTTGGTTGGAAAGCGCTTTCAGGGGCGTGGTGTAAAACACCCGCCGTTTCCTGGCCAAAGCGCGGTGAATGGCGTACTCCCCGATTAAGGTTTTTCCGGAGCCGGTGGGGGCGCAGACAACCACCGAGCGACCGGCATTCAGGGCGGCTATGGCATCGAGCTGGAACTTATCGAGCTCAAATGGAAACAGTGTCTTCAGGTTAAGCTCTTGCTCTTGGAGGTTCTGGGGCACGGCTGGCACACAATGGATAATGGCGTTGCTGGCAAGACTTCGCTGAAATCTTGCTGCAACAGACACTTAAATCTATTTCTGATTCTAAACCTTAGGCAACAGCCCCCTGTTGTCTGGGCGCAGTTTATCTGTCAGTTCGGGCGCAAGGGAGCTCTCCCTCCCACCCCCCTCACCGCAGCCCAGGCGCGAGGACTAGAGCGGATTTTCTTTCTAGTGGCAGCTGCTGCGCCGCCCTCTGTTGCCCGTTCCTCACCCTCCCCACACGCTCGCCGATTATACCGCACTCACCCGGCACCTGTCAAGTCCCCCGCCAAAATAGCTGCCGGTTTAAGATCGGACACATGCTGGGTAACTTGAAACCCAGTTTAGCCTCCTTGCTTTGCCTTTGAGCCGGTAACGCCCCTTTGTCGGCTGCTGCCTCCTTTTAAACCACAAACAGATTAAAAGCCTAACATCTTATCTGTAATCAAGCCCATATAGCGCTGATATTGTCAGTTATCAAAAATAAAAATTTCGCTGATTCATAAACATATTTAATCTCACATAAAAATTATCTCTCTTCTATTTACTTGGCGCACGGGCGCGTCGGGCGCGGTTTATAAAAAAAATATTTTACAACCCCAAGAGCGAAATGCTCCTGGTGGCCCCTTCACATATCAAACTCTGCGCATAATTTCAGACAGTAAATTGCCTGGAACCTTAGATAGGGCTGAATTTTGCCCCTGAATTTTGAAGTTAGTGTAAAAAGCTCGAATCGTTTGCGCCACACAATTGAGAGCATTTTGATAGGAATCGGGGTGCTGCTGCCAGCCCTTGCATGCTAGCAGGTGGTGGTGCAGGGCAGTTTCCAAATGAGTAAACCGGCTGTCTTTATCCACCGGCAGCAGCGCTTCTGTGGCCAGGTGATAGTGAGCTAGCCCTAAATTATTGTGGGTGGCAAATATATCAAAGCTCAGAGGTTTGCGAGACTGACTGTCTTTGAGCACCGGCTCGGCGGCATTCAAAGCCGCTTCGTAAGCTTTAACGCACTGCTGCAAGAATTGCAAGCGCTGTTCGGGCTTGGCCTTGCACAGGGCGGCCAAATGCCAGTAGGCGGTGCCCAAATTATTCTGAGTCGCCGCACAAGCAGCTGGAACCGCTGCGAAAGTGCGGTAAGTCAGAGCAACCTCATAGGCACTAATCGCCAGGAGCAGGTTTTCCTGAGGCTGTTCGTACTGAGCCAAGTTCCAGTAAGCGGTGCCCAAATTATTTTGCAGCATACCACAGTCGAGGGGCGCAGTACAGTTGCAGTAGCGGATTGCTTCATTATAAGCGGAGATCGCCTGCCGCAGGTGGGGAACCGGCTGGCAGTGCTGCGCCAAGTTCCAGTAGGCGGTGCCCAAGTTATTGAGAGTGGCGGCATAGCGCAGCGGCTCTGCGTGCGAGTTTTCCAGCTCCCAGCCGCTGTAGCGCAGCGCTTCCTGATAGGCTAAAACCGATTGCTGCCAGTTCTCAGCCGGCTGCCGGTAGCGGGCCAACTCCCCGTAGACGGCTGCCAAATTATTCTGCACAGTCCCGTAAGACAGCGGCTGCCTTTGGGGGCTGACATTCATCAGCGCCGCGTTATAGGCGTGAATTGCCAGCTCCAGCTGCTCCTGCTTGTGCTGTGGCTCTCCCAGCCGGCGGGACAGCATCCAGTAAAGATTGCCCAGGTCATTTAAAATATCCGGCACCCTTCCAGAAGCCGCGTCCATAAATTCCAGCACCAGCTGGTAAGCGCGGATGGCAATCGTCAGGTTGTCGGGGGAGGCATCTCCCAGCTCAATGCGAGTGCGGTAGAGTTCTGCCAGGGTTTGGTAGGCACCGGCAAGCAACCCCGGTAATGCCTGCTGCCGGTACAGTTCCTCAATATTTTCCAGGGTTTGCAGGGAGTGGGAATTTTTTAACTGCGCACCCCAACCCTGTTCTCGCTCGGTACTGGCGATCACCAAATTTACCAGTTCCGCCACCGCGCCAGATTGCTGTTTGAGCAGTGGGAAGGGTGTGATGGCGACGCCAGAAGCTCCCCCCCGGCAAAGGACAGCCCGCTCCGTCGGGGATAGAGCGGATGTGCGATCGGATGTGTTACTGTCTTTTGCCTTTGGTTGGAGGATAATTTCTGTCTGAGACGGCGCTGCTGCATCCTCACTGTCGCCAGTTCGTTTCTCTGAATTGCGATCGGGGATGGAAATATTTTCCACGCTTGCAGAGGTGCAGCGCAGCACTGCTGCCCCCTGGGTGGTTAAATCGGTGATCTGTTCAATTCCCACCGCTATCTCCAGTACGTCTGGCGCAGCCACCGGCTGGCAAACCGAAATCTGGGGCACAGGTGCGGGCGGAAGCGCTTTTTGTTTGCCGGGGAAGCCCAATTGTCCACAATCCCCAGCCGCCTCTGTGCCCTCACGGGTTAAAATTTCCCAGACAACCTCCTGAGGCGCGGTGATTTCTGGCTGCAAGGGCGAACAGCCTATTGCCGGTGAGCCTATTGCCGGTGCGGGATTGGGCGCAGCGCCGGCCCCAACTTGGGCACTATTTTGGCGATTTTGGCCGGCAGTCCTCGCTGCTGCTGGGGTGCTCTTGGCCGGTTTTGGCTCTCCCTCAAACTCAAACACGCCGGTGCGCCGGTTCCAAAACTCAGCCGCAGACTGCTGGATGGTCTGCAACCAAGGTCGGGGCACCCAGAGTAACAGGTTGGACTCCAAAGCTGACAGGCTGCGATCGATATCCCGCAGATAGCTGAGGAACGACCACTGCAGGGCCGATCGCTGCCGCGTTAGGTGTTCCACTCCCAAAATCTGAAATCCGGTGGGCGGGTGAGTGCCGTTCCTCGGTTGGGAACGCTCAGCTAGCCATTGAGCAATTTGAGCGATGGGATTGGGATGCCGGAAGTTCAGCTGCAGGGTGACTAATTGCGGGCAACTGGCTCTTGGGGCGGAGGGTGCCGGTGGCGCACAGCCCAACTCCGCCTCTAAATCGGCAGCTAGGCGGTTGCGCAAGGGCAAGTCATCGCAAACGGCCACAAAAATTTGCCGGCGCAAATTTAAGCTGAGCGCCAGTTTCAGGCGCGAGTAGATTTGCCGGTTCGAGTCTGTTACTTTTGGGGGCGTTACTGTTGGGACGGCAATCGAGGTAACACTCATACTGTGCTGGTAATGTCGGTCGGCTAGTTGCGCGGCTAGAGTGCCTTTGTTTGGGAGGAACTCTTGTTTGCTGCCTCTAGCTTTACGGCTGATGGGTGCTGGGTTCAGGATGCCGGCGTCCAGTTTTCTGGACAGTTGGCTGCCGGTTGGGCGGACAGCCCGCAGTGCGGCTTTTTCTCCTGACACTACCCTGACTCTGGCGCAGCGTTTAGATGCTAAAATACAGCAACTTTTCTGATTTATGTTCCTTAAGGTTGATTCGCTGTTCTGAGCTGTTCTGTAAGGGGGGGTTGATAGGGGAGCTTTCAAGGCCCTTTCAGGGGCCGGTTTATCGATATCTCTGCCTGATGAACCCGCCCCTGCTGTGCTAGCTGCCTGCGGCGGCGCACCCGGATGACCCACTTTTGCCACACTCTTCTGATCGGGGGGGAAAGGGGAGAGAAAAAACCGCATCTGGACTTTCTGCCATTGAGTATTTGAGTATATTGACTGTACCGGCAAGCTCCCTCCCGCCTGGGAGGGAGACAGCCTTAATTTTTGCAGGTTTGGCGATTTATAGCGGTTTTCATTTCGGTGAAGTGCGCATTCCTTTCTCTTCTCTTCCCTTGGCGCACGGGCGCGTCGGGCGCGGTTTAGAAAAAAAATTACCCCCTCAATTATAACCGCTATCTATCATATCCGCATCGCTTTTATATCACTGTAAGGGCGGGTTCACCCAAGATGCGTGCGGTAAAAAAACATTCTCTGTAAACCCGCCCCACCCTATGGCAAATCACTCGCCGTCAAACACAGACCGGCGGCTATCGCCCACTGGCCAATCTTTGTTTTCCCCACCCACGACCAGCCTTTTAATGGCGACATACTCCTTGCTAAATTGAATCAGCCCATTAATCAAAACATCCAAGGCAATCGCATCACTGGTTCCCAGGTCAAACCAGCATCGCGCCCAAGTTCCTTGATACTCAAACTCTCCCATATTGTGCATCAGCGCCATCATGCTGTCCTCAGCCACATCAATGTCATACTCCATATAGCTGATCTCGATGCCGGTGTCCTGTATCTGGAGATTTTCAGCATTGAACCCCCCCAGCTTTCCCAAAGAAAACCACGAATTAAAGATTTCCTCAACATACTGCTTCTCCATCTCGCTCGGAACAGTATCAAACTCCAGCCACACCCACAGGTCAAAAGGATTAAATTCGCGAAACTGTACTTGCATTGTCACAAACCTTCTAGTATAATTGCGGCAAGTCACTGGGCCCCCAGCTGCCCGGTTCCTCTCTAATTTTATCGCGCAGCGCGTCGCAATTTCGCTCTTTGTTATCGAGGCGTCTTTGGTTCCTGCACCCCTCAAAGAAAATCTGCTGCACCAGGCTTTTCGGGAGGATGTCCGGTTTGGCCAGAGCTCTATTAAAATGCTCCTTAGCTTCCTCCTCTTTTTTCAGCTTAACCAGGATTTGAGCTTTGAGATAGTGCACCTCTGGATTGTTAGGCGTCTCGGCAAGGGCGCGATTGATATATTCCAGCGCCCGATCATATTCTTTCATATCCCGGTGCCCGACCGCAATCCCCCGCTCTACCAGATAGCGGGGACTGCCATACTTTTCTAACCGCTCAATTGCCTGAGTTGGATCAGCAAAGGGCAGATTCACCGCCAGCATCAGATCCATGTATCCCTTGAGCAAATTGACCTCTGGATCTTCG
>JALOOK010000141.1 GCA_025454445.1 Oscillatoria sp. Prado101
CTGGACTACATTGGCATGATTGCTACGGTGATGAACGCTATGACCTTGCAAGATGCCCTAGAACGCACGGGAGTGCCAACGCGAGTGCAAACGGCGATAGCGATGCAGGAAGTGGCGGAACCCTATATCCGGCGTCGCGCCATCCGCCACCTGGAAAAAGGGCGGGTGGTGATTTTTGGCGCGGGATCTGGGAATCCCTTCTTCACCACCGACACCACAGCCGCGTTGCGAGCTGCAGAAATTGATGCCAATGTAATATTTAAGGCGACTAAGGTGGACGGAATCTACGATTCAGACCCTCATGTCAACCCAGAGGCTCGCCGCTACCAAAGTCTGACCTACGGGCATGTGCTGGTCAATGACCTGCGGGTGATGGACAGCACGGCTATTGCGCTCTGTAAAGAGAATAACATCCCTATTATGGTATTTGACCTTTCGGTGCGAGGTAACATCCGCCGAGCCGTCATGGGAGAACCAGTTGGAACAATTGTGGGAGGTTTCTGTGAAGTTAGCTGACGTTGAAAGCCACATGCAAAAAGCTGTTGAGGCAACTCAACGCTCGTTTAATACGATTAGAACCGGTCGCGCTAATGCGTCACTGCTCGACCGGGTGACGGTGGAGTATTACGGTGCCGAAACGCCGCTCAAATCGATGGCAACGATTAGCACACCGGATGCGACGACGCTCCTAATTCAACCGTTTGACCGCAAAAGCTTGAACCTGATTGAGAAGGCGATTTCGATATCGGATGTGGGTTTGACGCCGAATAATGATGGCTCTGTTATCCGCTTGAACATTCCGCCGCTGACGAGCGAGCGCCGCAAGGAATTTGTGAAAATGGCGCACAAGTACGCTGAAGAGGGGAAAGTTGCCATTCGCAATGTCCGCCGCGACGCGGTAGACTCGGTGCGCAAGCAGGAAAAATCCGGGGAGCTGGCTGAGGATGAAGCGCGGGACACCCAAGATAAAATTCAAAAGCTGACGGATAAGTACATCGCTAAGCTTGAGAAATTGCTGGCGGACAAAGAGAAAGACATCACTACTGTGTAATAAGGTGTTGGGGGTTGGGGTTTAGGTGTGAGGTGTTAGGTGTGGGTAGGTGTGGTCGCTCACCTTCAAGCCCGAAAACCTAACACCGCTTCTCCCCAAACCGCCCCTTAACGATGCCCGGATTTTGGATGCCCGGATTTTGGATGCCCGGATTTTGGATGCCCGGATTGAGGAAAACGGCAGAAAAGGATTTGAACTGCCCCCAATGTCTAATGTAAATTTCAGAACCCCGGAAGAGGGCGGAAGGGCCCGCCCCTACGAAATCGGGGTTCAGGGCCCCCAGCAGTTGCGCAAATCATTTAGAACTGCTATATAACATCTCCAGAAATAGGGGCTTTCTGAGCGTTCGCCCCGGAAAAGCCGGCGAGGCGACAAACCCCTGTCATCAGAATAGATTTGCAATAACTTGCAATAGGAATGCCGGCTGTTGGAATCACCGGATCTCTGCCGCACCGAAGGCAAAGACCAACCGCAAAACCTGGCGTATTGAGGAGCAAACTGAAAAGATAATGTTTGATTGTATCATTGTCGGTGCCGGCCCTGCCGGTGGAACAGCTGCCTATCACTTAGCGAAGCGGGGACGCTCGGTTTTAGTTTTGGAAAAGGAATCGCTGCCTCGCTACAAACCCTGTGGCGGCGGCGTATCACCGGTGGTTGCCCAGTGGTTTGACTTTGACTTTTCCCCAGCGATTTCCCTGAAGGTGAGCGAGATTCGCTACACGTGGAAGATGGGAGATCCAGTGGAAATGGCACTGGAAACCTCCGAGCCAATCTGGATGGTGCGGCGCGAGGTGTTTGACCATTTCTTGGTGCAGCAAGCGCAAAAGCAGGGGGCTGAACTGCGAGACAGTACGGAAGTCACCGGCATCCAATTCAAAAGCGACAGGTGGGAAGTCAGCACCGCCAATGGGCCGGTGGAAGGCCGGTATTTAATCGCGGCGGACGGTGCTAAGGGGCCAATGGCCAAGTGGCTGGGCTTGAAGGATCGCAAGCGCCGGCTGGCGGCGGCGCTAGAAGCGGAAACCTTACTCCCCAGCGAGCCCGCTCGGGCGATTTACTTTGAATTTGGCATGGTCAAAAATGGCTACATCTGGAATTTCCCCAAAGCAGATGGCTACTCGATCGGCATTGGGACGTTCCGGGGCGGTGAGTCTCAAAACTTCAGGAGCATCCTGGCTGAGTACAGCACGATGTTTAATGCCGATTTCTCCAGCGCCAAACAGTATGGCCATCCCCTGTGCTTGTGGGACGGCAACCAGAAGCTGCACACCCAGAATGCGATTTTGGCCGGTGAAGCCGCCTGCGTGGTCGATCCGTTTACCGCTGAGGGGATTCGCCCCTCGATTTTTAGTGGGCTGAAGGCGTCAGAGGCGATAGACGCAGCGCTTGCTGGCGATCTCAACGCACTGGAAAAATACACCGAGATCATCAGTGAAGAGTGGGGCGCAGAGATGCTGTGGGCGCAGCGGATAGCGGGGCTGTTCTACCGGATTCCCAGTATAGCTTATAAAGTGGGTGTGAAGCGACCTTCTGCAACTAAGCGCATCGGCCAGATTCTCAGCGGCGAACTGCGCTATTCTGATGTGGCAGAGCGGGCGATTAAACGCCTGAGCAGCAGCCTGATACCGGGTGCGAGCGGCTGAAAGGGATTTTAGATTTTAGATTTGAGATTTTATATTTTAGGATGGCCCGGTAAAATCTAAAATCTAAATTCCAAAATTGTTGAAGAGAAACCGGGTTTCTTGAAGAAACCCGGTTTCTGTAACACGAGAGAACGCTCCACAACAAGGGACGAATAACTAACAAAAAATGACACAAATGTTTGACTGCATAATTGTCGGTGCCGGCCCTGCCGGTGGCACAGCTGCCTATCACTTAGCCAAGCGGGGGCGCTCGGTTTTGGTGCTGGAAAAGGAATCGCTGCCTCGCTACAAACCCTGTAGCGGTGCTGTCTCACCGGCAGTCGCTGAGTGGTTTGACTTTGACTTTTCTCCAGCGATTTCTCTGAAGCTGAAGCAAGTTCGCTACACTTGGAAAATGGAAGATCCGGTGGAAGTGGAACTGAATGTTTCAGAGCCAATCTGGATGGTGCGGCGAGAGGTGTTTGACCACTTCCTGATCCAGCAAGCGCAAAAGCAGGGGGCGGAACTGCGCGACGGTACGGAAGTCACCGGCATCGAGTTCAAAAACGGTTGCTGGCAAGTGAACACCGCAAATGGGTCGGTGGAAGGCCGGTATTTAATTGCGGCGGACGGTGCTAAGGGGCCAATGGCCAAGTGGCTGGGCTTCAAGGAGCGCAAGCGCCGGCTGGCGGCTGCTCTGGAAACCCCAATTCCAGCTAAAAATGGGTCAGATAGCCAGATTCATTTTGAATTTGGCCAGGTGAAAAATGGCTTTATCTGGAATTTCCCGAAAGCCGATGGCTATTCTATAGGTGCCAGCACCTTTCAAGGCGGTGACTCGCAAGATTTCCAGAAGATTTTGGGTGAGTACGCCACTCAGTTAGGGGTGGCGGAGGGCACCGGCAAGCTCTGCGAGCACGCCCTTGTTTTGTGGGATGGCAATCAGAAGCTGCACGCGCAAAATGCGGTGTTAGCCGGTGAAGCGGCGTGCGTGGTCGATCCGTTTACAGCGGAAGGGATTCGCCCTTCAATGTTCAGCGGTGTCAAAGCTGCAGAGGCAATTGACGGAGCGCTTGCCGGTGCCGGTGACGCTCTGGAAAAATACACCGAGGCCATCAACAAAGAGTGGGGCGGCGATATGGTGTGGGCTCAACGCTTATCTGGTTTATTTTACCGGATTCCTGGCATTGCGTATAAAGTGGGGGTCAAACGACCGGCAGCCACCCAGACAATGGGCAAAGTCCTGTGCGGTGATTTGCGCTATTCCGAGGTGGCGGATTTCGCTATCAAACGCCTCAGCAAGAGTATCTTGCCGGGGATGGGCCGGTAAAGGGTATTTTGCCTCCTCTCCCTCGTTCCCAGGCGGAGCCTGGGAACGCCCTTCTGGAGGCTCTGCCTTGAAAAGGTTTGTAGTTGGGCTTTAGCCCTACCGAGGACAGGCGAGACGCCTGTCATACGCCTTATATTTGTTTCCTCGTTACGGGACTCTGACTTGAAAATAGTCTTGTAGGGGCTTGCGCCCCCGTGTTCGCCCCGCCCTGGGGACAATTTTCATCGGTGGCGGTGTGCGCAGTTCATCGTGACTGCCTCCTTTCTAGAATAAGGCAAGTTGCTACCTACAAGGTCTTTGCATATAGATCCCCCCAAACCCCCCTTAAAAAGGGGGGCTTTGAGATGTTACCCCCCTTTTGTAGGGGCGGGCCCTTCCGCCCCGGCTAGGGGGGGATCTCGACTGACTCTCTGGGAAGTAGCAACTTGGGTTATAATAAGCAGATTAAAAGCGTAACAGATTAAAATATAAAATCGAGAATGCTGCTTGCAGGGTGCGTTCCTCCGGAACGCACCCTACCGGGCGCTGGATTGCTGCTGGTAGGCTAGATAAACCGCTTCTAGAAATTGGTCGGGGGTAACTCCTTCTGGCACTTTTTCAAGTTCTATCACATCTTTGACTTGACGAGCGAGTTTTTTGCTTAACTCAGATTTCGCCTCCTTCGCCAGAGCGCCGCGCCGCTGTAAATACTCGCGAATGACGGCAAAGTCGTCTGGGAGCAATTGGGATAAGTTGGCTATTTGGGGCAACTTTTTGGCTAGGTTTTTAGCTGGATCGGAAATGGGAAAATTCGCCGGTGCTGCGGGCTGTTCCGCTTGAATGACAATGGTGCCGGCTACCATATCTCCCAGGCGCTTTTCCTGGGAAGTTAGCATAATGAGAAAGGCACCGATAAACAAGGTGTCATCAATCGGTCGCAGCAGCGCCCGCAGTGTCGCTTGTTGCAGCCCGACGGTGCGCCCGTCGTCGCGAATGACGCGAATTTTTGCAAAGCGTTTGCCAGGAGTTTGACCTTGCCAAAGGTTTTCAAAGAAAACGAAGTAACCTACATAGATAAAGAAGGTAATCAGGATGGCAATTGATACTAGCCAGAGTCCTATATTATCACTGCCGGTGAGTGGGGTCAATACCTCCACTAGCTGACTCGAAAGCAAATAGAAGGCGATTAGGAAAATAACGATAATTACGCCCAAGACGTGATAGTCAATCAGCAGGGCAAAGGCGCGATTCCCAATGCCGGCGAGGTTAAATTCCAGTTCGACACTTTCTGGCGTGAGTAGTGTGATGCGATTAAATAAACGCATGGCTGCTTGTAGCGGTTTTCAGTTGGATTAAGTACGCCCCAGAAACCCGGTTTCTTTAAGAAACCGGGTTTCTCTTTTCAATCGGTGATGGTACAGATGGGTACAAAGATGATACCCCTGTTCGCATAATTTTCTTGTAGAGACCGGATTTATTCGGTCTTCCCTCCTCCATGTTGTGCGAAAGGGAAAAATTTAGCGCACTGATATGAGAAGTGGTATAGTTAAATGGTGCGATCTCGCAACTGCAAACCCAGCCCCTCGCGCCGGCTGCGCAGGTCACAGTATACCACAGCTTTTATGGATTGCCAGAAAGGCTGAACCAAAGCACCCCCAGCTAAACTGGCTAGCAAAGAAATGGAATACACAGTCCAGTAAAGAGGAGTATTTCTCTCAATCCCCAAGAGAAGGAGGCTAGGCAAATAGTTAGTTATAAAAATCAGGGGCCAAGTGACTGCGAAAGCCACTAGAGCGATTATTTGAACCCTGACAGCCGAGTTTTTAGTGAGGCTCCAACTTCTATCCATACTTTGAGAGACGTTGATTTCATCTTCAACCGCTAGCGCGACTTCAGCAACCATCCAGTGGGAGAAGAACCATGTCAATACAAAGATTAAAATTACCGCCAACAGCCAGACTGTAAAAATGGAGATAGCGTCAGTTGCTTGGGAAATAGCGGCAGTTGCTTGGGGGAATTGAGCGAATATTAATCCTAACACAAAGGCCCCGATGTACCTCCCAATAATCAGGCCCCAATAGACTAAAAGCAGGTAAATTACAATCCTGAGATCCAAGTTTACAAATGCCCACCTGCGCGGATTTATTTTAGGGTATGCCATACTGACAGTTTCTGGCTGGTTAATCAATTCGCTGAAACTCAAGCGTGATATCATTGCCGAGATGGCAGAGTATTTGGCCCAGCCATAAATAGGGACGATCAGCCACAAATAGGCTTTTAAAGCCAGCCCAAAATACAACTTCAGATGCGAGCGATAGAGCCGAAACCCAGCACTGACGACATTGCCAACGCTGAGTGGCTGGATGGGATTGGGAGAACTCTGGCTAGCAGACATGAGGGAAAGCCTCCTGTTGAGAGGAACGCTACGTTTGATGCTATTGTAAGCTAAGCTAGGGGTATAAATCGGCAATCTTTTCTAAAGAAATTATGAATATTCAGCCTTGGTTGGCGCGGCGGTAACCGAACTGGAAGCAGCTGGACGCCCTTTTGCAGCAAGTGGAGAAAAAAGGACTCGAATCGCTGCGTCCAGTTCGACACTTTCTGGCGGGCGTTGCACACTAGAAGGATGATTGCAACTTTTTTCACGAACTCGAAAACTCCCTCTTACTCGTTGGGGTGCCCGGTTCTTCATCCCACAAATGTGCAACGCCCTCTGGCGTGAGTAGTGTGACGCGATTAAAGAAACGCATGGCTGCTTATAGAGTTAAATGGTGCGATCTCGCAACTGCAAACCCAAACCCTCGCGCCGGCTGCGCAGGTCACAGTATACCACAGCTTTGATGGATTGCCAGAAAGGCAGCACAAATACACCTATCCCTAAGCCTAAAAGGTAGGATAAAATATAGGATAAAGCCACAAAAGTAGGGGACTGGCGCGGGTAAAATTTTGCCAAGGTTTCCTGAATACCAAAGGCAGCTATTTGCGCGGGTATTTGTAAAGGTATTGTAATCAACAATGCCACCATCGATATCCCAAAAATACGCCAAACATGTCCCTTGGTTAACTCCCAGCTGCGGTCAAGAGTTTTGACTGCGCTGATGTCGATCTCGGCTGCCAAGGGCACATCAAAAATGAAAAGGCGAGAGAGGAACCAGATGATACCGTAAACAATTGCAAGGATAGCGATAAATCCTAGTAAAGCGAATATGGTAATTGCCGCAGGATGATTTGGTTGAATTTTCCCTCCAAATATAAGGCCAAACACCATCCCAAAAATAACGGCGATAATTAGAGTTGAGATATATAAAATTAAAATGAATCCCATATACCTAATAAACCACAAAATATAGGCCATAAAAAAGCGCCATTTTCGCGTTACAATATAGCTGCGAGCGTCTTGGGCACTTTCTGGCTGACTGACCACTTCCCCAAAGGCTAAGCGCAAAATTACAGCAGAATTAGCAATAGATTCAACCCAACAATAAACAAAACCCACTATCCAAATCGGAATGATTAACCCCAAAGCAGAGGAATTAAGCTGGCCCGAATAAACAAGTAAAGGCAGCGGAATGATCAGGGCGATGGTAACCAGTTGCCACAAAGTGGCTTGCAGAGCGATACCAAAGTATAATTTCAGATGCGATCGATAGAGCCGAAACCCAGCACTGACGACATTGCCAACGCTGAGTGGCTGTATGGGATTGGGAGAATTCTGACTAGCAGACATGAGGAGATGCCTCCTGTTGAGAGGAACGCTACGTTTGATGCTATTGTAAGCTACGCTAGGGGTATAAATCGGCAATCTTTCCTAAAGAAATTATGAATATTCAGCGTTGGGTGGCGCGGCGGGAACCGAACTGGAAGCAGCTGGACGCCCTTTTGCAGCAAGTGGAGAAAAAAGGACTGAAGTCGCTGCGAGCGCCTCAAATCCGCCAGATGGCCAGTTTGTATCGCTCGGTGTCGGCGGATCTGGCTCGGGCGCGGACAAATCAAGTGGGAGAAACCCTGGTGCGGGACTTGCAAATTCTCACGTCTCGCAGCTATACCCAAATTTACCAGGGGTCGCACCGGCAGCAATGGGGAGCGGTGCTGGAATTTTATCGCTGGGGGTTTCCGGCGGTGGTGCGCCAGACATGGGGATACATCGCCGCCGCTGTGGCTATCTTTATGATAGGCGTGCTGGTCGCCTGGTGGTTTGCTTGGCAAGACCCGATGTTTATCTCTCTTATAGTCCCAGAAAGTTTGATTGCCAAGGTGCGCGACCGGCACGAGTTGTGGATGGGGTCAATTGTGGGGATTGAACCTCTGGCTTCCACCAATATTATGATTAACAACCTCCAGGTGTCCTTTACGGCGGTTGCCGGCGGGATAACTGCCGGTGCGTTTACGGTGTTTATACTGTTCTTCAATGGAGTGATGATTGGGGCGATTTCCGCCTTGGTGGCGCAAAATAATTTAGCTTATCCGTTTTGGGCGTTTGTCTTTCCTCACGGCTCCCTGGAATTGCCGGCGATTTTTTTTGCGGGGGGTGCCGGTCTGTTGCTGGCTAGGGCGATCCTGTTTCCGGGGAAATACCGTCGGCGAGATGCGCTGAAAGTCTGCGGATACCTTGCCGCACAGCTGGTGTTTGGGATTGTGCCGATGCTGGTGATTGCTGGCACTATTGAGGGATTTTTATCGCCCAGTCCTGCTGTTGCGGAGGAACTGAAGTATGCGGTGGGGATGGTATTTTTTGCGATGCTGGTGATGTATTGCAGTGGGAAGAAGTCGGAAGAGTTTTTGAACCGCCAAGACGCCAAGAGCGCCAAGGAAGAAAGTGGGGGCTAGATGTAGAGGGGTTAATTTATAGCTGTTTTCATCTGAGTGAGGTACTGAGAAACCCGGTTTCTTTAAGAAACCGGGTTTCTGGCATGTACTTCATCCAACTGAAAACCGCTATAGCTTGGCGGTTGGCAACCGCTCTCCCTCAGTTTCTGCTTCCGCTTGAATGCGAGCTTCTGTGCTAGGATAAACAGAAAGTCTAAATCCAAGAATGAGGGTTGAAAATGAGAGCTTTGGAAGTCATGGAAACCGCAGACGATCCCGGTGATGAGAGTCGTGAATCTCTCAAAGCTAGTCTGCGCCGCTCCTTGCAGGAAGCCAAAGC
>JALOOK010000142.1 GCA_025454445.1 Oscillatoria sp. Prado101
ACCACCGGCGGCACAACTGGCGGCACAACTGGCGGCACAACTGGCGGCACAACTGGCGGCACAACTGGCGGCACCACTGGCGGCACCACTGGCGGCACAACTGGCGGCACCACCGGCGGCACAACTGGCGGCACCACGGGTGAAACGCCCGATCAAACGCCTGCCAATGCCGGCACTTTTGAGTTTGCCCTGAGCGCCTTCAAAGTCAACGAAGGCGATCCGGGGGGAGCCGGTACAGTCACTATCAGGCGCACAAACGGCACTCAGGGAACCGTCAGTGTCACAGTAACACCGAGTAATGGGACAGCCACCGCAGGAGAGGATTACACTGCCGGCCCAATTACAGTCACTTTTAACTCAGGCGAAGCGTTTAAGAACGTCAATATTCCGATTGTTAACGATACCCTTTCCGAACCGAATGGTAATCAGAGCGTTATCTTAACCTTAAGCAATCCCACCGGCTCTGCGACGGTCAACAGCGCCGCCGGCACCGCCATCCTGGAGATAGAGGACGATGACAATCCGGGGAAACTGGAATTTGCCGGCTCTACCTTCCGCATCGCAGAAGACGGCACAGTGCTGGCAGATATAAAAGTCAAGCGCACTGGCGGCAGCAGTGGTTCGCTCAGCGCCAGCATAACTCTCGCACCGGGCACGACTGGCAGCCCTGCAACTGTCGGTGTGGATTTCACCGACGGCGTGACGATTCCTGTCTCCTTCCAAGCCGGGGAAAGTGGGGAGAAGGCGATTAGCATTCCCACCGGCACAATTATCGACGATCCGGCGATCGAAGGGCAGAAAACCGTTCAGCTGACTTTGGGCAGCCCCAGCGTTCCTGACACCATCGGGCCGGTGAATACTGCTACCCTGGAAATTGAGGACAATGACCTGCCGACTGTGCAGATCGAAGCCACTGACCCACTTGCAGCGGAAACACCTGCTGGCACCCCCACCGAACCGCCGGCTATTCCTGCCAATCCAGGCCAGTTTACGATCACCCGCTACCTGGCAGGCGGGATAACTCCAGACACCAGTGAGACTCCTCTGACTGTGAGTTATACCTTAGATACTTCTGCGGGAAATGCCGCCATTAATGGCACAGACTACACCGCCTCCCCCACCCTCACCGGCACAATCACAATCCCGGGCGGCAGCGCCACTGCGACGATTGACATCGCGGTCATTGACGAGCTGCTCAACGAAGGGGATGAGGGGGTAACTTTGCGCCTCAATTCCAACCCCGAAACTTACAATGTGGGAACCGCCGACAGCGCCACGGTGACGATCGCTGACAATGATGTCGATAGTGTGAAAATCACAGCCATCGATGCGGAGGCAGCGGAAGAAGGTCTAGATCCGGCTCAATTTCTCGTGACTGTGATCAATCCGATTACTGGAGCGGAAACTGCCGCGAAACAGAATTTGACCGTCAAGTACAGCGTCGGCGGTTCAGCCAATCCCGGTAGCGACTACGACCCCCTGACGGGTACAGTCACGATTTTAGCCGGCCAGACCGCTTCTGCCCCGATTACCCTTACCCCCCGGGAGGATAGCATTGCCGAAGAGGATGAGTCGGCGATCCCGACTCTAACGCCTGACACTACCTATAATGTAGACCCCAAGAACAGCAGTGCCACAATGACAATTGCTGACAACGAGCAGGCGACGGTGATTATCCTAGCCACTGACGTGCGAGCTTCGGAACTTGACCAGAATACAGGCTTTCCCGGTACTGGCGAATTTCTCATTCAGCGTCTCGGTAATAAGGCGAATCCGCTGACGGTGAATTACACCATTGACCCGACGGCGAGCAATTCCGCAACTCCTGGCATTGATTACGTGGCGCTGTCCGGAACGGTGACAATAGAAGCGGGGCAACGGGAGGCTTATGTGAAGATAGAGCCAATTAATGACACCGACTCTGAACCAGAACCGACCTATGACCGGGTGGATTTGGTATTGGGTCAGGGTGTGGGTTACTCCTTGGCGGATCTGACAACTGCTTCGGTGTTTATCCAAAACAACGGCATATAATACCGAGTTTGGGCATGGGGCATGGGGCTGATGCGCATGGCGCATTCTTCTTTCTTCTCTTGGCGTTCTTGGCTTCTACCCTACGAGAAGCCGCTTGCGCGTCTATGGCGGTTCCTTCCCCTTACCCAAAAAGCGGTTATAACAGTTGCCGGTCAGTGCGCGGACACGCTTGTCGGAGGGAAGGCAATTCCTACGAGGTATAGGCGTAGGGCAGGCGAGACGCCTGCCCCAAAAGTCTAATGTCTTAACCTAAGTGTCTACTCCTATAATATGCCGGATGTCCTGTAAGACCTGCGGCGGCAACAATTAAGAATTAAGAATTATAGCAGTAGCCACTTATGTTAGGAAAGTAGGACAGGCGCTCTGGCCTGTCCTACGCCTTATATCCATAAGGTACTGATGTCCTAACTTATGTGGCTAGTGCTAGAAAAATTCACAGCCAAAACAATTTAAAATTCTTAATTCCTCGTTCCTTACTTGATGGCTTTGCGGAGTAACTCAACCAGCTGGGAGAGTTGCTCGCGATTAAAAGTCTGGATCAGGGTTTGCGCTGCCGCCTTGGGCTCCGCAACCACCAGGATTTCCTTGGCTCCAGATGCCGGTGCGCCTTGAGCCAGTTGCTGCAAGCTGTAACTGGCAGCAATTTGGCCGGCTTTCCCGACAACCACTAGGTCGCTTGCCTGCTTGAGCTCTTTAATCACAAAGGGGGCGAGGATGCGATAGGAGTGCTGCGGGTGAGAAATAGCCCGCTGAGCGGTTTTGACGAGAGCGGGCCAAGTTTCGGCACCGGCATTGAGCTGGGCCAGACCGGCGCACAGGGCTACAAGCTGTTTGCGGTTGGTGGGGTTTTCTTTTTCTTTAAACAGCTGCAACATCTGTTTGAGGACGCCGATTACCCGATCTCCAAAATTTGCCGTTGCCTTTGGTTTCGCCGGCAAGACTGGCTGTGGGTCACTAACTAAACCGTTGAGGTAATCCTGCAGCTGGCTAAAAATCGGCTCTACCTTTTGCACTACTTGCTCTCCCTCTTCGTCCCGCAAGCCAAACGGGCCTTGAAGGCGTTCCAGCAATTCTTCCAGGGCGTCAAAACCCTTTAAAAATAAGGACTCTACTTTTTGATCGACCTTAACTTGATTTTCCTTGAGGATCTTGAAACAATCCTCTAAGCGGTGGGCTGTTTTCTGAATGCTGCCGAACCCAAGCATAGCCGCACCCCCTTTGACCGAGTGTGCGGCGCGAAACAGTTCATTAACTCTTTCTTGATCTGCTACAGTGGCTTGTAAATCTAACAGTCCTTTTTCGATGGTATCGAGGTGTTCTTTGGCCTCTTCAAGAAAATACCCCAAAATTTGCTGCTGCTTCCCCGAATCCACGGCAGTTCTCCCGATCGTGACAAATCTCTTCTCTCACGTTTTAGCAGAGAGTTGAGCTGGATGAGTGCAGTAATTTAACTGAATTGCCGCCTAACTTTTTTAGCTTTGGCAGAGCGCGAACTGGTTCAGGACTTACGCAGAAACCTGGTTTCTGAACCTGCCCTCTTGACTTGAGCGCCCTAGTTCCACAACCAGAAACCCGGTTTCTTTGATTATGGTGCGTATGCCTCCCGCCCCACTGTGCTGGTGGCTGGCAGTCTAGCGCCGCAAGACCAGAAAATAATCGCCTGTCATCTCCTCCCCCTCTCCCCCCTATGAAGCGTTTTCTCCGTCTGAGCGCGTCGAAACGCAGTCGTGCGGTTCGCTGGCTGCATCCCTATTCCAGCAACCGGCAGCAGTGCCGGCTCACATAGAAGGCCCGGGAGTTGCAGGTGCGGGCGGTGTGTTTGCTGGGGCTGCCGGCTGCTGATTTTGGGGCAGCGGCTGCTGACTCTGGTGCACAAAGCTGGGTTCAAACTCGCTAATCCTGTCCCCGGCGTCAATGCAGGCTGCCATTGCTTGAGCGGGAAGCACCTGTGCGCTGCGTCTGATGCCGACAACGCACTCTGAATAGCGAGTCGGCAGCAGGCTGCGCCGGCAGTTGTCGAGCACGGCACTCGCCATAGAGGCTTCCATTTGTTTGCTAATATCCACGACGCAAGTCGCCAGTTCCAGGGGGCGGCGCACTTGCTTGCAGGTGTCGAGGGCATCTTCTGCTTTAATGCCGGTTCTGCTCTTAATTTTTACCACGCAGCTGGCCAATTCCTCTGGATGCAGGGCGCTGGCACAGCTTTCTGAGATGGCTGCGGGGGCAATGCCGGCATTTAACAGTCGAGAAGCGCACTTTTGGTAATTATTTGCGCTCGCCGCTGCCGCTGTTGGCACCGGCAGCGACCAGGCCAGCAAGCCAGCCGCTGCCACCTGGAGGGCGCAAAAGCGCAGCAGCTTCTTTCCCGCAACCGGGATTAAGGCTCTGACTGACTTTTGGCACAGGCTTCCGGCTTGTGATTTGTCCGAGGGATGTCTCTGCCCCATGCGTCACCGCCTGCTTTCCTACGATTTTTCTTATTTTTATCACATCTGGGTGAATAAGTCAACCCCCTGTAGGGGTGTGGAGCCTAACCCCCTAACCATGTCGGGCCAGCTGACCGCCGGTCTGGCGAATCGGTAGGGGGCGGGGAGCAGGTGTTTTCTGCCCATCTGGTGCGCTGCTGCGGTCAAGGGGTTTCCACTCTTGTTTAAGCTTCCCTCTGTGAAAACCCTATCAAAAAGCTATATACTGGAATGTCTGGGTAAAATTTCAGCAAAGGATAGAGAGAGGAAATTACATGTCGCGATATCGAGGCCCGCGCCTCAGGATTGTGCGCCGCCTGGGTGATTTGCCCGGTCTGACTCGCAAGACGGCCAAACGAACTTATCCACCAGGCCAGCACGGCCAAAACCGCAAAAAGCGCTCAGAGTACGCCATCCGCCTAGAGGAAAAGCAAAAACTCCGTTTCAACTACGGTCTGTCCGAACGGCAGCTGCTGCGCTACGTCCGCAAGGCTCGCCGAGTCACCGGCTCCACCGGCTCCGTGCTGCTGCAGCTGCTGGAAATGCGTCTGGATAACACCGTCTTCCGTCTGGGAATGGCTCCCACGATTCCCAGCGCTCGCCAGCTGGTCAGTCACGGCCACATCACGGTTAACGGTCGCTCGGTCAACATCCCCAGCTACAGTTGTAAACCCGGAGATGTGATCGCGGTCAGAGATCGGGAGGCTTCCCGCAAGTTAGTGGAAACAAATCTGGCTAACCCTGGCTTGGCGAACACGCCCAGCCATCTGGAGTTTGACAAAAACAAACTCGTTGGCAAGGTCAACAGCGTCATTGAGCGCGAATGGGTGGCGCTGCAGGTTAACGAGCTGCTGGTGGTGGAATACTACTCACGGCAAGCCTAGGGATTTTAGATTTTCGATTTTAGATTTTAGGTTGGTTAAAATGGAAAATCTAAAATCTAAAATCGGTTCAGCCGCCAATTTGGGACATGGTGCGCGTGTAAAGGCCGGTGGCTGTGCCAGAGTCACGCTGCTTGAAGTTAATCTCTGGTTTGATGGCCAGCAACTCTAGCACCTTGTCCCGCAATTCGGCAGGGTCAGCACCGGCTCGCAAGGCGGTTTTCAGGTCAAGTTGGCCTGTTTCATTGAGCAGGCAGGGTCGCAACCAGCCGTCTGCGGACAGCCGCATGCGGTTGCAGCGATCGCAAAAGCATTCTGACATCTGGCTGATAAATCCCAGGGTGCCATTAGCGCCGGGAATCTGGAAGACGTCGGCAGGACCGGCACCTGTGACTCGCGACTCTACGAGTCCAAAGGCGTCGCGAATTTTTTGCCGCAACTCGGCAGAGGGCACCCAACCGCAACCGGCAAACATCTGGCTGTTGCCAATGGGCATGAATTCAATAAACCGGACGTGCCAGTGCCGGTCAATCGTTAAAGCGGCTAAATCCAGCACTTCGCTGTCGTTCACCCCCGGAATCACCACGACGTTTAGCTTCAGGGGGTCAAATCCGGTCCGGTGCGCAGCCTGAATTCCCTCCCAGACTTGCGCCCACCGGCTGCGCCCCTGTTTGCCGGCAATCAGGTCAAAGGTGTCTGGATTGAGCGAATCGAGGCTGATGTTGATGCGCCGCAAACCGGCACGATACAGATCCTCCGCCATCGGGGCGAGCAAATATCCATTGGTGGTCATGGCCAGGTCTTGCGTTTCTGGGAAGGAGCTGACGCGGCGCACCAACTCCACCACTCCCGGGCGCAGCAGCGGTTCGCCGCCGGTGAAGCGAAACCGTCTGAACCCCACCGGGATGAACACGTCTCGAATTAGGGCCAGCAGTTCCTGATCCCGAAGCAGATTCTGCTTGAGGATATAGTCGATCTCTGCCCCCTCTGGCATGCAGTACAGGCAGTTGAAATTGCAGCGGTCGATGAGACTGATGCGCAGGTAATCGACCACGTTCACGGCTTTATCCTCACCGCTTGCGCCAGTCTGACTGCTGCTCGAGGCAGCCTCACTCGAAGCTGCTAGAGGCTGTTGGCTGACGGGGCTGGCTGTGGCCAAAGCCCCCTTGTCCTGAACATCACTTAACATGGGCTGCGAGGATTTTAGATATCTTCACAGAATATGTTAGCGAATGGCACACCGAGTGGGCGTAGAAACCGATAATCCCTCGTTCCCAGGGGGGAGCCTGGGAACGCCCTCTGTCGGCTCTGCTTCCTTTCAAGGGAAAAGCAGGTTAAAAGCCTAACAGCTTAGTTGACTCGCCCCCACTGGTTCTTTCTGCTTCCCCACCAGCAAGAAGACCAGTTCAAGTAACTTCAGTTTATCACACGGGCGCGAGATTGCCTTCCAGGACAGGCGCGGCAAGTTGTAATAAATTACACTTTTTAACCTGTTTTTTAGAATTTAATAATTGCCAAAAAAATTATGATTTCAGGGAGCAAGGCGAGAGCGTAATTGCCCCGTTCGCTGTTCTAGATGCCGGTCAAAATTTAAGAGAGAAAGAGCGAGACGAGAGCCGCTAGAAGTCAGAAGCTAGAAGCCAGAAGCTAGAAGCTAGAAGCTAGAAAAGTTATTCCCCTTCTCAAGCACCCCACTCCCCCACTCTCCGGCTCGCCCTCTTCTACGTCCAGAGGCCGAAACTTAAGAAAAACCAAAGAAACTGGGGGCGCGGTCAAATTAAACCTAGACTAAGGACTGTGGAATAGTGAAAGCAGAAGTTCGCGGACTGCTGGACTGACCTACTTGTTAAAAAAATATCTACAAAACCGCCAGCGTTGCAGCGAGGGTGCTAAAAAACCTGTAAGTATTCAGACTCGAAGCCTGAGAGGGGAAGCTGGGGACAGATCCCGGTCTTTGGGTGCGGGACTGGAGAAACTCGGAAGTCTGAAATCTGAAATTCAATTTTCACATTTCAGACCTCAGACTGCTCGTCTCTCCTAGCCTCTAGCTTGACGGCCCTAAAATTTGAGGCTGTTGGCGTGTTTGGGGGGGTTGAGAAGTTAACCAAAATGCTGGCGCAGAGCTGGGGAAGTCCTCAAAAAAGTGCTATGCAAAAACTGCATTACGTTTATGCCGTAGACCCAGAAATTTATATTTTTGTAAAGGGAACTGCGAGGTCAAGGGTTGAAGAGGGAATTTAAAGAATTAAATGCCCGCTCGCCTCGCATACCTGAAATATTTCAAAACCTGAAGCGCCCACCTGCTTTCCAGCAGGGTTGAGAAGGGATATTTCCAGCCACAGGCAAGAGGATAAAATGATAGAAAGACAAATGCTGGACACTAAAACCGATAAATTTGCTACACTGCGCCAAGTTTACAGATTTGAGCCAGAGCTGGAAGAGGCATTTGAAGATATCACCCGCTTGGCTGCAGGGGTGTGCGAGGCAGCGATGGCTGTGATCTGCCTGGAAGATGGCCGCCGGTATTGGTTCAAGTCAGATGTTACCAAGGACAGCCCAGAAATCCCCTGGACTGCTGGCAAATGCCCTCTTTTTTGTGAGGAATTTGACTGGCGGAGGAACTTGTGGGAAGCCAGCGATAACCCTGCAGGTGGTAGCAATCTGCGTGATTGGCAGGTGCCAACCGCAAATGGGGAGAGCAATATGCAATTTTGCGCCGGATACCCGTTAGTGACGGCCTTTGGTGAGTTCGCCGGCACCTTGTGGGTGATGGACACTGCGCCCAGACAGCTTGGCAAGGCGCAGGCAGAACAGCTGCGAGCCTTGAGCAGGCTTGCCGCCGCCCAGCTGGAGCTGCGGCGCAATGTAGCCGATTTGTCCCTTAATTTAGCAAAAATCAAGCGCAAAGAAAAGATCGGGCGGCTGGCGCAGCTGTCGCTGGAGGCGGCTGCCGGTGCGGTATTTTGGATCGGGCCCGATGCCCGAATCGTCTACGGAAACGAAGCCGGCTGCCGGTTGCTGGGCTACAGCCGGGAAGAACTGCTGGACTTAAGTATACACGACATCAACCCAGACAATGACCCCCAAGCCTGGACACAGCACTGGCTCACCGTCAAACAGCGCGGCTTGCTCACCTTTGAGTGCCGGCACCGGCATAAAGATGGCCAGATAAAGCCGGTGAAAGTGCGAGTCAATTATCTGGAATGCGATGGACAGGAGTACCAGTGCGCCTTTGTCTGGGATATTACTGGCTGCGGGGCGAACCCAGACAGGAGGGAGCCAGAGTCTGCCTGTGCGGCGCTGCGAGCTTCAGAAGCGCTGCACCGGCTCACCCTGAGCAACGTCACAGAAGCAGTCTTCATCACTGATGACACGGGCAACTTTACCTTTATCTGTCCCAACTCGCAGATGCTGGGCGGCTACTCCGTCGAAGAGGTGAGAGCCTTAGGCAACATCTCCAAACTGCTCGGAGAGAACCTCTTTGAGTGGGAGCGACTGCAAACCGCTCTGGCAATTGAGAATATCGAGCGACAGGTAAAAAACAAAGCCGGCAAGGAACTGACAGTGCTGGTCAATGTGAAGCGCTTCTCGATCGCGGGGGGGACATTGCTCTACAGCTGCCGGGACATCACCGATCGCCGGCAGGCGGAAGACGCCCTGTATGAGGAGAGAGAGCGCTTCCGCTTGCTGGTGGACAGCGTGAAGGACTACGCCATTTTCATGCTAGACCCAGTGGGACGGG
>JALOOK010000143.1 GCA_025454445.1 Oscillatoria sp. Prado101
TTCCTAACGAGGAACAGAAACCAACTCCCAGTCCCAGTCCCAGTCCAACTCCCAGTCCCAGTCCAACTCCAACTCCCAGTCCAACTCCCAGTCCACAGCCTGTCCCACCGCCGGTATTCCCCCAACTGATACCCCCACCGGCACCCACACCGGCACCCTCACCGGCACCCACACCGACACCCACACCAATTACTCCAGAGCCTCCCCAAGTGGAACCAGTATCAACATCCAACTCTACAGGGAGTCAGACTCTGACTGCGACTCCAATTATTTCCGGTTCACCTCAGGGTCAGAACTCCGAATCCTCAAATTCCAGCAGCGGCGGTCCAACTAATACACCAGCGTCTGTTCAGCAGCAATTAGCGCTTCTTTTAACCGGCGATCCGACAAACAAGTCCTTGTTTGAAGATTCCCGCCTAAACCCACTGCTAAGCGCTCTAGCCAAAGGGGGATCTGAGGAAACAATAGTTCTGCAATTAGCCAAAAGCTTACTTGGACTTTTCCGAGGGTATAAAGTCGATCCAAAGCGATTATTAGCAGCGGTTGCCGCTTATAACGCTTTGATTAAAGCCAGCCGTGCGGAATTTCTGAAGACCCCGCCTCCAGAACTGCTCGCGATTCGAGAAATACTCTCTCAATTGGTTGAGGCTGCGCGGGCGGCAGACATTCAGCCCGGGAACAATTAGAGAGCGACAAGCAGGGGAAAATTCATCTCTTACCCTGCATCACTTTCCTATCATCCCAGTACCTATAGCGGTTTTCGTATCAGTGAGGTACTCAGAAACCCGGTTTCTTAAAGAAACCGGGTTTCTGGTACTTCATCCAACTGAAAACCGCTATAATCCACCGCCATAAGCTGTTAGGCTAATAATGCTGCTTGTCTGCCCGAACAGGCGCTCGCCTGGGAACGAGGGGATATAGATGTAAGCGTGCAAATTCAATGCGCCATAGCTTATTAAAATCAGTAAAAACCAGAGTTGCCACTACCATAACGGGATGCTCCCGCAACCGAAAGCCAAAAAGTATGGTATAATAAAGCCAAATCCAGTCAGCCGGAGTTTCCCCAAATGATTGCCAGCCAAAACAAGTTCTACATCTCCCCGGAAGATTACCTAGAAGGTGAGCGGGTAAGTCCCATCAAACATGAGTACCGGCGCGGGCACGTCTACGCAATGGTGGGCGCAAAGAAACCCCACGTCATTATTGCTAGTAACTTAGTAAGGTTGCTGGGAAATCATCTCATCAATACGCCCTGCCTCGTCTTATCCTCAGATATGAAAGTCCGACTTGAGGCAGCAAATTGCTATTACTATCCAGATGTGTCTGTGACTTGTGACGAGAGGGATACAAACTCGACTGAAGACTTTATCCTGTATCCGTCTTTAGTGATTGAGGTCTTATCTGCCTCCACAGCCGCTTTTGACAGAGGCGACAAATTTGCCGACTACCAAACCCTATCAACCTTGCGGGAATATGTGCTAGTCAGCCAAACCGAGATGAGAGTCGAGTGTTTTCGCCTCAACGAGTCGGGGATGTGGGTTTCTCAAACTTACGCAACTGGCGATGAAGTTTACTTTGCCGGTGTGGACTTTAGGTGTCCGATTGCCTCAATCTATCAAAAAGTTCCCGGAATTGTGTGATAAGCTGTTATGCTAATCAGGACTTACGCCAAGCCTCTATCTGTAGGGTGGGTAACGGGTGCTTCGTAACCGGCACCACAATTAAGGTCGCTGCGTAAGTCCTGGCTAATAATGCTACATGCCGTCGAAAGGAGACAGGGGAGCATCCCATTTTTGCAAAGATTTTCACCCTCACCCCCCGTTCCCCCCCTCTCCCATGAAGGGAGAGGGGGGGAAATAAAGAAAAGAATTCTCCCCTCTCCCCTTGTGGGAGAGGGGTTGGGGGTGAGGGGTGGAGGGGATTAAAAAAATGGATACTCCCATGAGGCAGAGCCAAAGCGAGTCGCGTTCCCAGGCAGATCCTGGGAACGAGGGGAACGAGGGGAATTCCCTAAAAACATCCCCAAATCCCCAAATCCCGGCTTCCCTTAAATCCCCAATATTATTCCCAAAAAAGATTAACCCTCCCTGAGGGGGGAGGGGAGAACCGGCACAGTATGGGGGCGGGTTTACAGATATCCTTCACTACCAGAAAACATCTCGGGTTAACCCGCCCCTACTTACAGAACCTTGTGGGTGTACTCGTGCTGCTTCACATTATCTTCCACTCTGACAATCCGCTGAGAATTCAGCACCCGCTTGCGTTCCAGGGAGTAATGAAAATCATCGCGCTTGCTTCCCAGGGGAACATGAGATTGAGCTTGAGGGCGAATCTTGTAGGTGCGTGCGGCGGAGAGAGCGCGGAAGGAAAACTCATCGCAAAATTGCGCTGCAGCTGGGAAGTCAGCCGGCAGTTGCGGGGTGTCACCGGCTAGCACCGCCCCCAGGGTGGTGCCGCAAACCATTTGATAAGACGTGGGAATTCCTTTGACAATCGCTTCCAGAGCTGCCGAAGGGATAGGCTCCACAATGTGCACTTGATGGACTTCGCCATCTTCTTTGATAAAGCAAGTGGCCAAGCCAACTGCCAGATAGTCATCCGCAGACAAATCTGGCGCATTGGGATAGGAGATCGCAGTCGCCATCGAAATCTTTCCGCTAAGTAATCAACTCACTCGCTAATCCTACCATTTTTGCCGGTGCGTCCCGATGCCGGCTTGTGGGATGGGGGAATGGGGGGGGAAAAATTTGCATTTTTTGCTGTTAATGGCACGGTTCTGGTTGGGCTGAAGCCCAACTACGAACCTTTGGGCTGAAGTCCAAATACGAGCTTTTGGGCTGAAGGCCAAATACGAGCTTTTGGGCCGACGCCCAACTACGAGCTTTTGGGCTGAAGGCCAAATACGAGCTTTTGGGCCGACGCCCAACTACGAACTTTTGGGCTGAAGTCCAAATACGAGCTTTTGGGCCGACGCCCAACTACGAACATGGAGGGCTGAAGCCCAACTACGAACTTTTGGCCAGCCAGCAGGGCTGCCTTGCCAGCCATCCTTTCTTCCGGAGGAACTCGCGATTGAGTGTAATTATACGCAAAGCGGACGGGGAGCCTCTAGCACTCCCCCGCGCCCTTCGCGCTGAATAAAACCGGCATTGAGGGCTTGGCAAAGGCTAGCCAGCGCCTCTATATCTTCTGAGCGATACCCCCTGACGGCGAGTACCTGGCGAATCAGTCCCTCAGACTCGACGCTGAGGCAACCCGTTGTAAATGCAGACCGTACCAGGGTGCGAATCATAACACCTCAAGCATCTAATGCGTGTTAGCTCCCGTCTTTACTATTCACCATTTTTCGCGCCAGCGCACTGATCGAGATCCGCCGGCACCGCGATCGTAAAGACTCAGTGAAGGTGATAAAAATCACTGACAAATTGCACCGGTACTGAGTAAGCGGAAACGAGCCGCGATGGTTTCTCTGAGAGCAGATTTATAAAGAAAACCTTAAGCCCTTAGCACTGGCGCACGGAAAGAAACCGAGTTTCTGGTGCCAGCCCTGGCGCTGATAGTCTAGGGGGCAGGTTGAGAAACCCGGTTTATGCCTTGGAAAGCTTATCCTGTAAAGGTTTGGCGAAAGTTTACACAAACTTTATAAATTCGCTCGCCGGTGCCGGCGTGACTTATGCGAGTGGGGCCCGGGGCTGAGAAACCGGGTTTCTCAATCAAGCTTTCGGGTTGGATGCAAACGCTGTTCCAGAAACCCGGTTTCTGGCGTAAGAAACCGGGTTTCTCAATCAAGCTTTCGGGTTGGATACAAACGCCGGTGGCCAAGACAAATGGCGCTGGGCTTTTGCCCGCCCTCCTGGGAAGCCCCCTCTGGCGCGGAGGTAGGACATCTCGGACAGATGTCCGGCATGGGCCGGCAGCGTCCCTGTGAGCGAGCGGGGCGGGCAGAGGTTCCAGCGGGGTGGAGTTGGGGACTGCTGCTTTGGATACAACGAAGACTGCTCAAGGGCCTTCCAAAGGATGAGAAATCCCACGGAACTGCCCTGAGGCCAATGCGTTCCGGCAGCAGAAAACTGAGATAAACTTCAATTTGATTGCAGTTGCAAGCGTAGCGCGTGTGGAGGAGCGAACAGGATGACGAGTATGTACGGTGTTCTGGAACCGTCCGTAGTGGATTTGGCGCGGGGGGGCAATTACCGAGCGCTTGCCTACTGGATTAACACCCACCTGCTGCCCCAAGGGATCATCGCCCGCGTAGAAGACGCTCGGGCCGGATGCCTGCAAATATTAGTCGAACTGCAACAGGGACAGTCGCGCGAAACGATCGTCAAATCAATCTGTCACCAGATTTGGAGGCTGAACTCAGACGTTATAGACGGCGTGAGCATCATGGCCCGTCTGGCGGGCCACTCAGATATTCTCTGGAAGCAGTCAGTCCGCATTGTCACCCCAGCCAACCAGCAGCGGCGCAAGGTGCCGGTGCAGCAAAAGCTGGCGCACAGGATCTCACTGGCTTCCAGGGACACTTTTAAAATGTTGCGCACCCTGCTGGTGGTGGGGACAGCAGTCACATCCTTTGTCCTGGGCTATTGGTTTACTTACAGCAGCACCCTCTCTGCTAAACTGGCTTCGGCACCCATCCCCTCACCGGCGGCGACCATACTGAGCCATCCCATTCGCCCCAAAGAAGTTAAGGCGGCTTTAGAAACGGTGCCGGTGAAGTACCTCAATCCGGCGATTAACCCCGATGACCCGGAGGTGACTCTGATGTTTGCTGGGGATGTCACCCTCTCGGACTCGTTTGCAGATGTGGCCGGCAGCGATTACAAATGGGCCTTCTCCCAGCTGGAGGAGTACCGCAAAGCAGATGTGGCGATGGTAAACCTGGAAAATCCCCTCACGGATGCCACCAGAATGCGACCGGGGAAAACATTTAATTTTAAAGCCGATCCGAAATCCGTCGGGGTGCTGGCCGCCGGGGGTGTGGATATCGTCAACTTGGCCAACAACCACACGATGGACTATGAGGCCGACGGACTCAAGGAAACCCTGGAAACCCTCGACAAGGCGGGGATTCGCTATGTGGGTGCCGGTCGGGACATCAAAGAAGCCCGACGTCCAGAAATTATCGAGGTCAAGGGGCAGCGGATTGCCTACCTCGGTTATTATGACCCCAATTTTCACGCCGCCGACAAAGGGACAGCCGGCACCAATCCCCTGATCGAAGATCAGATCGCCCAGGATATCAAGGCGATTCGCAATCAGGTAGACTGGATTATTGTCAATTACCACTGGGGTGTGGAGCTGGCAGAATATCCACAAGACTGGCAGAGGAAATTGGCTCAGTTCACCATTGACCAAGGGGCAGACGTGGTAGTTGGCCATCACCCTCATGTGTTGCAGGGTGCGGAAATTTACAAGGGGCGACCGATTGCCTACTCCCTTGGGAACTTTATCTTCGGCGGCAATTCCCGCAGCGACTACGACACGGCGGTTTTGAAGGTGTCTCTGAAAGGGAGAAATATGAAGGTGGAGTTCCTGCCGGTGCAGGTGAGGCAGTACCAGCCAAAGGTGGTGAAGGGCGAACGCGGGGAGAGCATTCTCAACCACATTCAGGAGATTTCCCACATCTTCGACCGGCCTATGAAATCACCGACGATCCTCAACACTCGCCGCCAGTCAGCGGACACCGCCGCTTCCCCTGAGGCGTCACCGGCATCTCCCTCTTTTGCCGCGCCGGCTGGCAGTCCGGTGCCGTTCGACACCCAGCAGATCCAAATGCCGGTCTTCCCCCCCGATATGATTCTGAAAAACAACTTAAATGACACTCAACAGCCCCAGAATGGGAAAGAGGGTAATTCTTTACCCCAGTCTGGCCCGGCTGAGGCGGGCAAGAGTGACCCCTTTACCAAGGAATCGTTTATCAAAGAACCCTTGCCCACCACCCCCCCACAGCCAGCACACCAGAGCCAGCTGCCAGCAACTCCGTCCCCATCCTTTACAGTCTCCAGTTCCAGACGCACTGGCCGCTATCAGGCGATTCAACTGCCGGTGCTAGCATAGACTGAGCTGGCAGGGCATGGGGCATGGGGAATGGGCCATCGGAAGAAGCAACAAGCAAGCATCCCCTCCAGGCCCTATTCCCACTGCCTCATGCCAGGTGCCCGGTGCCCGGTGCCTCCGCCGCCACTAACCACTAACCACTAACCACTAACCACTAACCACTGTGTTTGCGATCTCAGTCAAACAGCAGCAATACAAAACCTACTTGCTCACCGACTCGGCAGCTGAGTCGGTGCTGGAGGTCGTTCCAGAGCGGGGTGGGATCGTCACCGGCTGGACGGTACAGGGTCGGGACATCCTCTATATGGACAGAGAGCGGTTTGCCCACCCAGAGTTGAGCGTTCGGGGTGGAATTCCGATTCTGTTTCCTATCTGCGGCAATTTGCCAGACAGCACCTACACTCACAAGGGCCTGACGCATAAACTCAAACAGCACGGCTTCGCCCGCGATCTGCCCTGGGAAGTCAGCTCACGGGTGACGCAAGAGTGCGCCGGCATCACTCTGGTTCTGGAAAGCAACGAGATCACGCGAGCCGTTTACCCGTTTGACTTCAAACTGGCCTTCAGCTACGAACTCAAGGGCAACGTTTTGGAAATTGTCCAGCGTTACACCAATCACTCAGAAGAGCCGATGCCCTTTTCCACCGGCTTGCACCCCTACTTTTTGGTTCCCGACAAGAGCCAGCTGCAGTTTGAGATCCCAGCTGTCCAGTACACCAATCAAAGAACCCAGACCACCCATCCCTTCACCGGCAGCTTTGACTTCACTGAGGACGAAATTGATTTCGCCTTTTGCCAGCTGACCGGCTTGGCGGCCACTGTCACCGACCACAGCCGCCGGTTGCGCCTCACCCTCAGCTACAACTCCATCTACGCCACTGTGGTCTTCTGGACGCTCCGGGACAAAGACTTCTACTGCCTGGAACCCTGGAGCGCCCCCCGCAACGCCCTCAACACCGGCATGCACCTGATTCGCCTGGAACCTGGGGCCACTCTCCAGACCCTGGTGCGCATCAGCGCAAAATTTTTTTGAAAAACCCCTTGACGTTCCCAGATACAGGTGCTACTATGATTAATTGTGTGCGGAACACAAACGCACCAGGGTCGCTAACTCAAAGGTAGAGTACTCGGCTTTTAACCGATTAGTTCCGGGTTCGAATCCCGGGCGACCCATATTTCAAGGGCCGTTTGTAGTTGGGCTTTAGCCCAAAGGTTCGTAGTTGGGCTTTAGCCCAAAGGTTCGTAGTTGGGCTTTAGCCCAAAGGTTCGTAGTTGGGCGCTCGCGCCCTACAGCCTTTTAATGTTGCTAGAGCGAGGGCCCCAGAGACAAATTACGGTTAATTACTTACCATGAAGTGCTATTGCCCGCTTGCTGCAAAGCTGTCCCAAATAGAAAGTATTCAAACGAACTTGAGGGGATAGCGGCTTTTGTGGCCCTGCGAGTTGCCGGCAGCGGCGGAAATTTAATTTTTAGACACAGTGCGCTAAGCGTCGAAAAATATCTTAAGATTATCCTAAGAATTCGGCTTGTCCAGACCCAACTGGCTGACAAACACCAAGAACTTAGGAGGATCATCTATGGCGCTTGTACCTATGCGGCTGCTGCTGGATCACGCGGCTGAGAACGGCTACGGCATCCCTGCTTACAACGTTAACAACATGGAGCAGATCCAAGCCATCATGCAGGCTGCCCATGAAACCAACAGCCCCGTTATCCTGCAAGCTTCCCGTGGCGCTCGCAAGTATGCGGGCGAAAACTTCCTGCGCCACCTGATTCTGGCTGCGGTAGAAACCTACCCCCACATCCCCATTGTCATGCACCAAGATCATGGCAATGAACCGGCAACCTGCTACTCTGCCATTCGCAACGGTTTCACCAGCGTGATGATGGACGGCTCCCTGGAAGCCGACGCCAAGAGTCCCGCCAGCTACGAGTACAACGTCAGAGTCACCAGCGAAGTGGTGAAAGTCGCCCACGCTGTGGGCGCTAGCGTTGAAGGCGAACTGGGCTGCCTGGGTTCTCTGGAAACCGGCATGGGTGAAGCAGAAGACGGTCACGGTTTTGAAGGCAAGCTGGATCACTCCCAACTGCTCACCGATCCCGACCAAGCCGTGGACTTCGTGGAGCAAACCCAAGTGGACGCTCTGGCAGTGGCCATCGGCACCAGCCACGGCGCTTACAAATTCACCCGCAAGCCGACCGGCGAAATCCTGGCCATCAGCCGCATTGAAGAAATTCACCGCCGCTTGCCCAACACCCACTTGGTGATGCACGGTTCCTCCTCTGTGCCCGAAGACCTGATCGCTCTGATTAACCAGTACGGCGGCGCTATCCCCGAAACCTACGGCGTGCCGGTCGAAGAAATCCAAAAAGGCATTCAAAGCGGCGTGCGCAAGGTGAATATCGACACCGACAACCGTCTGGCGATCACCGCTGCAGTGCGGGAAGCCCTGTTCAAAGATGCCAAGGAATTTGACCCCCGTCACTTCCTGAAGCCGTCTATCAAGTACATGCAAAAGGTGTGCGCCGATCGCTACCAGCAGTTTGGCACGGCAGGCAATGCCACCAAGATCAAGCAAGTGTCTCTGGATGAGTATGCCGCCAAGTATGCCAAGGGCGAGCTGAAAGTCGTGACTCAGAAGGTGACTGTGGCTGTCTAATCCAATTTAGAACGCCTGCATTCTCCCTTCCCCCCCCCGAACTTCGGGGGGGAGAGCCAATCTAAAAAATCTAAAATCTAAAATTCATTGCCGGGTGGCTGAGAAGCTGCCCGGTTTTTTCTCAGCCGCGCCAGAAACCCCCAGCTCCTGCAGAAACCGGGTTTCTGCGACTTTCTTTGCATCCTACCCGAAAGATATATTCAGAAACCCGGTTTCTCAGCCGCGCCAGAAACGCCCAGCTCCTGCAGAAACCGGGTTTCTGCGACTTTCTTTGCATGTAAGCCGAAAGATATATTCAGAAACCCGGTTTCTCAGCCGCGCCAGAAACCCCCAGCTCCTGCAGAAACCGGGTTTCTGCGACTTTCTTTGCATCCTACCCGAAAGATATA
>JALOOK010000545.1 GCA_025454445.1 Oscillatoria sp. Prado101
GCTAGTGCTGGGGCTGAGCTGCTTTGGCGTTCTGGTTCTCTGGTTAGGAGGACTGACTTTCGGCAAGAAAAGCTATACGGCTGTTGTTGAGTTCCAGGATGCTGGGGGCATGCAAGAAGGGGCACCTGTTCGCTATCGCGGCGTAGAGGTCGGCAAAATTACTGACATTAAGCCTGGTGCTAATGGAGTTGATGTCACTATTCAAATTTCTCCGGCAGATTTGGTGATCCCGCGTCCGGTTCAGATCGAAGCTACTGAGTCCGGTCTGATCGGTGAGAGCTCCATTGATATCAAACCCCTGAAGACGATACCAGATGTGGCGAATATCGCCAAGCCGCTGGACCGCAACTGCAATAAAGATCTGATTATTTGTGACAAATCGCGCCTGGAAGGCCAGCCAGGAGTCAGCTTTGACGAGCTAATACGTTCTACTGTAAAATTAACCAGGCTGCTTACCGATCCCGCTTTTTTTCAAAAAATTGACTCCTTGGCCACAAATGCGGCTTCCGCTACAGGGGGGGTTGCTAAGTTAACAGGGGAACTCTCTTCTTTGACTCAAACGGTCAGGCAAGAACTAAAAAGTTTCTCGACAACGGCGAATTCTCTGGCTCAGACTGCTGATAAAATGGCAATTTCAGTTGACAGAACTTCTGTTCAAGTTGGGGATTCACTGGAGCGGGTTTCTAATCAAGTTGGCGCAATGACTGTTCAAATCGGTGCCACCGCTGGGCAAATGGGAACAACTGCAGCTCAGGTGAATCGCTTGACAGAAAATGTTAACGCTCTCGTCGTGTCCAACCGCTCCACTTTGGTTGCAGCTCTCAATAATATTAGCCAAACCAGCGCTGAAATGGGCCAGACTTTGCGCAGTCTCAGACCTATTCTCAATCAGGTGGAGCAGGGACAACTTGTCCGCAATCTGGATATTCTGTCTGCTAATGCGGCTGCAGCTTCAACCCGGTTGCGCGATTTTTCGGAGGGAAAATTTATGCGCAATCTGGAAGATGTGTCTGCGAATGCGGCTGTAGCTTCAGCCAATTTGCGCCAACTTTCCGATCCGGCGAACTTGGTGATGCTGCAACAAACCCTAGATTCGGCTCGCGCTACTTTTCAGAACGCCCAGAAGATTACTTCTGATTTGGATGAGTTGACGGGCGACCCGGCTTTCCGCACTAATATTAAAAGGCTGATTAATGGGTTAGGTGGTTTGGTGTCTTCGACGCAGGTGCTGGAGCAGCAAACTCAGCTGGCGCAAAGTCTAGCGCCTCTGAGCGCTGTCATGGATGCGCAAGCTTCTGCAATGGCGGGTATGCCATTGAAGAAGCAAATGCCGGCAACTATACAAACAGCCAACCGCAGTGCTAAAATAACAGACCGGCATTTAGAACCCTGGGTTCGTCCCTCTGTAGCTGCTGGTATGGTTCGGGAGCCGGTGGCGCAAGACTCTGCAAAACAAACGACTCCTACCGAGTAATGTTTGTGGTAAGGACTATCAAGAAACTTGGGTTCTCACGCTTGTTTCAGAACCCCGGTTTCTTAACGAAACCGGGGTTCTCACCTCTGCTGCACCGCATGGTTGCCTGCATTCCTCACCTCCCTAACTTTAATCTTCTTCCTCTCCTGTCTGATTTCGATTTTTGTACACCCCACCGGCAGCGTGAATCTCCCGCGTCTTAGCATAAAGATCTTCTTCTGTCAAGCTCCAGCGCTGGAGAGTTTTTTGCAAGTTGTCCTGAATATCTCTGGCTCCGGGAAAGCCGCGATAGCGAATCAGCAGCCGCGCTAGCTCGGCAAGGTTGTAATCGCTGGGGTCCTGTTTGAGCAGGTTTTCGACTATCGCGCCATCTATATGAGCCTGGGGGTGCTGCTGTTCTTGATTTTCCGAGAGTGGGGCCATATCGATTTTGGATGCAAGGATTTTAGATGCAAGGATTTTAGATGGAGCTGAAATTTAGTAAAACCTAAGCGAGGGGAGCGTTGCAGCTGTTGGCGGCTGGCGCTTTACAGTCCAAATCCAGGGGAAACCGTAATAGGCGTGCCGGTGAAGTCAGTAAAGGTGCCCGAAAATACTAAACTAAACCTTAGCATTCGTGGCACCACAGTATTTGCGGAGGAGTTTTGGTTATGACCACAGCAGCAGACCCGGTTACGGTGATGAAGCAGCAAGTCGGCAAGGCGGCTGCAGACCGGGTGCAATCGGGTACAATTGTGGGGCTGGGCACGGGGTCAACGACGGCGTATGCCCTGCAGTACCTCGGTGAGCGCCTGAAAACCGGCGATTTAAAAGACATTCAGGGCATTCCGACTTCTTTTCAAGCGGAAGTCCTGGCAAAGCAGTACGGGATACCCCTGGTGACACTCAATGATGTTGACCGGATTGATGTGGCCATTGATGGCGCGGATGAAGTAGATCCGAATAAAAACTTGATTAAAGGCGGCGGGGCTGCCCACACCCGCGAGAAAATTGTGGATTCGCTGGCTGAGCAATTTATCGTGGTGGTGGACAGTTCCAAGCTGGTGGACAAACTGGGTTCGACGTTCCTGCTGCCGGTGGAGGTGCTGCCAATGGCGATGACGCCGGTGATGCGGGCGATTGAAAAGTTGGGTGGCAAACCACAACTGCGCATGGGGGTGAAAAAAGCGGGGCCGGTGATTACCGACCAGGGCAATTTCGTCATAGATGTCAAGTTTGACTCCATTGATAACCCAGCTGAGCTAGAAAAGACTTTGAATAACATTCCCGGAGTCTTGGAAAATGGCTTGTTCGTGGGTGTCGCCACGGTGGTGCTGGTTGGCGAAATTAAAGATGGCCAGCCGTTGGTGCGGGAAATATAGGGATTTCAGAGTTTAGATCGATCTCGTTGATCTCGTTCCCAGCCTCAGGCTGGGAACGCACATCCGGAGGCTCCGCCTCCAGAATTACCCAAAAAGCATTATAGCTTTTCTCAAGAAGCGTCAGATACAGAGAAACCCGGTT
>JALOOK010000144.1 GCA_025454445.1 Oscillatoria sp. Prado101
CAGGGCTTACGCAGCGACACTCAATGAGGTCTGTGGTGGGTTACGCGAAGCGCGTAACCCACCCTACAGATAGAGGCTTGGCGTAAGTTGCGATCTAACATTCCCCCGCATCCGCTACCTCAATTCGCCGACCGGCAATCACCACATCCCTCTCAACACCATCTAGTTCCGCCACCGCCGGCAAATAGCCCCAGCGCTCAAAACCCAACCCCTCAAACAGCCGCAAACTCGGCAAATTGTGCGCAAAAATAAAAGCTAGCAAAGTGGTAAACCCCAAGTCATGACTCCGAGAAATCGCGAGCGACAGAAGCAGCCGGCCTATACCGCGACGCTGATAATTAGGAGCCACATAAATACTAACTTCAGCCGTTTTGGCGTATGCCGGTCGCCCGTAAAACATCTGGAAACTCAACCACGCCACAATCTCCCCCTCAACTTCCACCACCCAAATCGGGAAGCGTGCCGGTGTGTGAGCGCGAAACCACATACGGCGACTTTCCACCGGCACCGGCTCCAAATCCGCTGTGGCCATCCGCTGCGTAATCGAAGCATTGTAAATGCCCACAATCGCCGGCAAATCCCCTTCAACCGCATCCCGAACCTTCATAACCTCTCCCAATAACGGCACTGCCGGCAAAATATCGCATCCGCCTGAGAGCGGATTTTGCCGGCCCCCTATAAACTGTAAATTAATATTACAACCCTATCCGTTAACCCAATACAGGCAAAGCCCAGGCAATCCCCACCGGCAGCCGCGACTCCCAACAGGTTGACATCCGGGTGGGAAAAGCGTTAGAATATTACAGTAAAATCGACGTGCTGGTTAACAGTGCCGGCCCTGCCATACAGATGCCGGTGGAACAAACCACCCTCAGCGATTGGCAGCAGATTCTCGACAGTTCACAAAAACAGCAACAGCGCTCGACATTCCCTGACTTTTGGGATTGGGTTGAGTACAAGCGCTCGGAAATCGTGGTTGGCTCAGGTGCGATCATCTCAGCAGCTTACCAGTTCTTCCCCGGCTTGATGCAGTGGGCCATGCAGCGCACGGTTAAAACGCACGCCGGCGAATGCCGGTGGGTGCCTCAAGCCAACCGCAGATCTAAACCTGACCAGTGACGCCGTTGGCAAGCCATTCCTTCACCAGCATCAACTCATAGAGCTCGCCCAGACTATACGTCTGGCCAGTCACGGGATTTTGGGGCTGTAGGGCCACCCGCAAGGTTTCCAGGGTGTCGGCTTGGATTTTGGTGACGCAGCCATTCTCAATATCATTAGTTGTGCTCGGCGGAAGCCCGCAAGCACTCTGCAACTCGTGCAGAGTCCACCCCTTTATTTCTCTGGCGCTGCGCAGAATCCTCCCCACCCGCAGGATTCCCTCACGGCTGAACCGATATCGGCCTGAACTTTGCCCCACTCTTCCCTCACTCCTGGCCTTAACCGCAACCCACAGCCTATCATTCTATCTCACCGGCACCCTTCCCTTTTTCGCTACACCGGACAGTCAGGACATAAAAATATTTCCTTCAATCCTTAACAAAAATTTACAGAAAAGGGGGTTGATCTGCCCTTGCTACCTCACTATACTGGACACAGAAAACAAAGAGACGGCCTGGTAGGGCCGCCTCACAACACACAAAAAAAGTATGATTAATAATAACACACAAAAAAAGCAAGGCGTTAACTTTTTCTACTGCTCCCACAAAAATACCCCTGTGACCAACAAAGTGCGCCTCCTGTACAACCGCTTGACAGTGGCCTCTTACTTGCAGCGGGAAAAGGAAATGCAGGTAGAGCCAGAAGACATCGAGTACATCGAAGAGTGGGCCCAGCTGCTCCTGGTCACGATAAAAGGGCGCAGGGCCACCTTGGTCAGCAAGAAAAAGCTGCAAGAGAGCGTGTCGTTGGTTGGCCATCAAGGTGGGACATTCATTCAGCTGGCACCGGCAGTGGTGGTGCTGATCTATAAAGACCAAAATACCTTGATCACCCTGGTGGGCTACAACGATCCCAAAGAAGCTTGGCGGATGCGAGACTGGCTGGTGAACCAGCGCCTGGCCCGATCTGGATATGTGCGACCGGCCTGTTTCGTGGCCAACTGCTACTCGGAAATGCTCGTTAGGGGCATGGACGCTGAGCTTGTCTTGAAACTGTCGCGGTGACGCTGGCGCGAGAATACCGCCGGCACGGACAGCCAGCATCCCCATTCAGGGGCGAAACCGCCTTTGCCAGCACCGGCGTTCAGCCGGCACCCTCCCTTGCGCCGGCCCACCGGCAGCGAGCGTCCATCTGGACAATCCCCTCCGATGCGGCTAGATTGGTAACAGAACCTTCTATCAAATATTACAGTCAAGGGTGAGGTGTGAGAGGGCGCTGTGTGGGGTGTCAGGTGCCAGGGATGAGCTACTGCAACGCCGGCCCAGTGGGGAGAGGGTTCGCCGGCGTCGGTTCCATCAGGGCAAACATCCGCACGGTGCCACAGCTACAGTGACTGACGGGAGAACTCTAGATGTTCGATGCTACGGAACTACTGATTGATGCCTTCGTGAAACAGCTAAGAGCCGGCTACCGCCGCACTTACGGCGGCTACAAGCCAGACTATGAAGATATTATCGGATGGGCCGGTAACATGGCCCTGGAAAACATCGCCAACAGCGACGCCCTCTACCACAACGTCGAGCACACGATCTCCGTCGCCTTGGTGGGACAAGAAATCCTCAGAGGCAAGCACATCCGGGAAGGGGGCGTTTCCTGCGAAGACTGGCTGCACTTCATCATCTCCCTCCTCTGCCACAACATCGGCTACGTTAAAGGAGTGTGCCGGCAAGACAGAAAAGGAGTGTACGCCACCGGCAGAGATGGCCAAACCGTAGCCCTCCCTGAAGGAGCTACAGACGCCAGCCTCACACCATACCGCGCCGATCGGGCCAAACTATTTGTAGACGAGCGGTTTGGCGGACACAAACTAATTGATGTTGAGCAAATTAAGCGCAACATCGAACTAACCCGCTTCCCTATACCAGACCTTCCAACCTTTGGCGATACAGTTAACTATCCAGGCTTAGTTCGCGCCGCCTCACTAATTGGCCAGCTCAGCGATCCCCGATTCTTCAAAAAAATCGGTGCCGTGTACTACGAGTTTGAAGAAATCGGCTTCAACCGGGAACTCGGCTATCGAAACCCGGGAGACTTGCGGGAAAACTACCCCAAATATTTCTGGAACAGCGTCTATCCTTACATCAAAGATGCCCTCATTTACTTATCCCTAACCCAAGAGGGGAAACAAATCCTGGCCAACCTTTACGCCAATGTCTTTGTCATTGAGCACGAAAGGTCGGACAGGGGGGAGCCACCTCAGCCGGTGCGAGCCAATAGAGGCGCAGCCTGAAGCAATTTTTGAGTGTAAGGGTGCTGGGGGCGGGCAAAAATCTCTCGCGTCTGCCCCATTTCCACAATCTGGCCGGCATTCATCACCGCGATCCGATCGCACAAAAATCGCGCCAGCCACAAGTCGTGAGTGATAAACAAATACGTCAAATCAAACTCCCGCTTCAACTCCAGCATCAGCTGCAGCACCTGAGTTTGCACGCTGGCATCGAGCATGCTCACCGGCTCATCGCAAATCACCAGCCTCGGACGAGTGATCAGCGCCCGCGCAATCGCCACGCGCTGCTGCTGCCCCCCAGACAGCTCCGAGGGATACCTATCATAAAACTCAGCCGGTGTCAACCCCACCCGCTCCAGCATATCCGTCACCCGCACCTTAGCCTCAGCAGGGCTTGCCAACTTGTGGATAAACAGCGGGTCAGCCACACTCTGCCCAACCGTCATCATCGGATTCAGACAGGCGTGGGGATCTTGAAACACCATCTGCATTTGCCGCCGGCGCTGGCGCACAGATCCCGAAGACAGCCGAGTTAAATCCTCCCCGAGAAACTCCACCTGTCCGCCGGTGGGACGGATCAGCTGCAAAATCGTCCGGGACAGAGTGCTCTTCCCGCAGCCCGACTCCCCCACCAAACCGAGAATTTCTCCCGCATACAGCTCCAAGCTCACCCCATCGACAGCCTTAATCGTCTGGTCTTGCTTGCTAAACAGCCGCTCCAGAAAATTCGGCTCCAGCGTGTAGTGCTGCTTCAAATCCCGCACCCGCAGCAGCGGCGTTTGGCCCTCCGGCGCAGGCTGCGGGCCAGATTGTCCCCCACCGGCAGTGTTCCCGGACGCCTGAATGTGCAGCGCCGCCTGCAGCAGCGACTTCGTATATTCGTGCTGCGGGTTTTTGAACACCGACTCAGTGGTGCCGGTTTCCACCATCTTGCCAAAGTACATCACCGCAATCCGGTCGCAATACTCGCCCACCATCGCCAAATCGTGGGAAATCAGCAGCAGCGCCAGCTCCCGCTCCCGACACAGCCTTGTCAGCTCCTGCATGATCTCAGCTGACACCGTGACATCCAAGCTAGTCGTGGGCTCATCCGCCACAATCATCCGAGGTTCCAGCATCAGCGCCAGGGCAATCGCCACCCGCTGGCGCATCCCGCCGCTGAACTCGTGCGGGTACTGCGACCACCGGCTCGCCGGAATCTTCACCGCCGCCAGAGTTTCAATCGCTTTCTCCTTCGCCTGACGCCTGCTCAACTGCGGCTGGTGGCTTAACAGCGTTTCCACGCAGTGATCCCCAATCGTCATCAGCGGGTCGAGGCGCGTCATCGGATCTTGGAACACCAGCGCCACCGCCTCACCCCGGAAGCGTCTCAGCTGTGCCGGTGTCAAGTCAAACACAGACTGACCGGCAAAAGTCACCCGCCCCTCAATCCGCGAACAAGCCGGTAGCAAGCGCATCGCCGCTCGCCCCAGGGTTGACTTACCGCAGCCCGACTCCCCCACCAGCCCCAAGCGCTCGCCCGGTTGCAGCGTAAAAGACACGCCGTCAATCGCCCATGCCGGCTCGCCACCCCCGCGCTGGTAAGGATAGGCCACTCTGAGATTTTCCACGGAAAGTAAAGGTTCACCCATAGTTACTGGTAATTGGTCAACTGTACGAATACCCCCTCTCACGTCCCCCTCCCCGTAAACGGGGAGGGGGTTGGGGTGCCGGGTTCATCCCACCGGCTGCTGCAACGCCCCCCGCTCTCCCTCTGTGTTCACCCTTACTCTCCATCTTTCAGCAGCGCTCCCGCATAAGCCATCAGCGTTTGGATGCGCTCTAGCACCTGAGACTGTCGCTGCTGCGCCGTTGCCGGCTGTCTGCTCGCAGCCAAAAACATGGCGTCTGTGATTAGCAGCCGCAGTTGCTTGTGGATTTCGGTCTGCACTGACTGCACCCGTGACGCCAGTGCGGGGTCTAACTCCTCAGCCGGCACCCCCAAAATTCGCCCGTTAAAAAATTCTTGCACCTCTTGCAGTGACTGTTTCAGGGCTGCCCCGTCCACAGAAGGCTTTTGGGCAGTCGAGAGCAGCTTCTCCAGGCTCTGCTGGAATTCCTCATAGGGCTGGCGGTAGGGGGAGGGGAGCATATTGTAAAGAACTTTGTCTATATTGTAGGAAAGGCGTTCGCCTAAGTCTTGCTAAAGCTTAAAGGAACATGTGAATTTTGGCGTCAGCAGCCGAGAGTTTGAGAACATTTTCGGTAGCTGCCAAGGCCAATCTATTTCCAGCGAGGTCTTCACTCACCTTGCCGGTTGCCATACACGCTTGTGAGCGGTGAGCGGTATACCGGGCTACAAAAAGCTTTAAAATTGGCTAACTCAGGGCTAACTCAAGCGCTCACTTGTCCACCTATAGTTAATTTTTAACAGAGAGAGATATGAACGTAGCTGCTGCGATCCCCGTGTATGACATAGAACTGCCCGACTGGCTGCAGGTGTGTTTGCTGGCTGAGCAACAGCTCGCCGGCTCGGCTGGGCCAGAAGGAGCGCCGGCAGACAGGGCTTTAATCTGTCGGGCGTTTGAGTTTGCCTACCGGCTGCATGAGGGGCAGTGCCGGAAATCGGGAGAGCCCTACATCTGCCATCCGATCGCGGTTGCCGGTCTGTTGCGGGATCTCGGAGGCGGGAGCGCCATGATCGCCGCCGGCTTCCTGCACGATGTGGTGGAAGATACAGATGTCACCGTCGAAGAAATAGAGCAGCGGTTTGGCACCGAGGTGCGGCACCTGGTGGAAGGAGTCACGAAGCTTTCCAAGTTTAAGTTCTCCAGCAAGACAGAGCGCCAAGCGGAGAACTTCCGCCGCATGTTCCTGGCAATGGCCAAAGATATCCGGGTGATCGTCGTCAAGCTGGCCGACCGGCTGCACAATATGCGCACCCTGGACTCCCTGGCGGATGAGAAGCGCCGGCGGATCGCTCAGGAAACGCGCGACATCTTCGCCCCACTGGCAAATCGTCTGGGAATCGGTCGCTTTAAGTGGGAGCTCGAGGATCTGTCGTTCAAGTACCTGGAACCGGAAGCCTACCGCGAAACTCAGGCGCTGGTGGCAGAAAAACGAGCGGACAGGGAAGCCCGACTGGCTAAAGTCGCAGAAATGCTGCGGGATGGGCTGCTGGAAACGGGCATCCAGTGCCAGGACATCAGTGGGCGGCCCAAGCACCTGTGGAGTATACACCAAAAAATGCAGCGGCAGGCGAAGGAGTTTCACGAAATCTACGATCTTGCCGCTATTCGCATTATTGTGCGGACGAAGGATGAGTGCTATCGGGCTCTGGCAGTAGTTCACGACGCCTTCCGCCCGATTCCGGGGCGGTTTAAGGACTACATTGGCTTGCCCAAACCCAACCGCTACCAGTCACTGCACACTGTTGTGGTGGGCATCAATGGGCGTCCTGTGGAAGTGCAGATCCGGACGCTGGAAATGCACCATGTCGCTGAGTACGGGATTGCGGCTCACTGGAAGTATAAGGAAAGCGGCTCATCCAGCCAGATGAAAGGGGAGGAGGAGAAATTCACTTGGCTGCGCCAGCTGCTGGAATGGCAAAGTGACTTTAAGGACGCTCAGGAATACCTGGAAAGCGTTAAAGATAATTTATTTGAAGATGATGTTTATGTGTTCACGCCCGGGGGAGATGTGATCTCTCTGGCGCGGGGAGCGACTCCTGTTGATTTTGCCTACCGGATTCACACAGAGGTTGGCAACCACTGCGCCGGCGCGAAGCTGAACGGGCGCATGGTGCCCCTGGACACTACCCTGAAAAATGGGGATATGGTGGAAATTCTGACTCAGAAAAACAGCCACCCCAGTTTGGACTGGCTGAATTTTGTTGTGACAACCGGCGCTCGCAACCGCATTCGCCAGTGGTACAGGAGATCGCACCGTGAGGAAAATATCGATCGCGGTCGGGATATGCTGGAAAAGGAACTGGGCAAAAATGGGTTTGAAGCGCTGCTGAAGTCGGAACCGATGCAGGCTGTTGCTGTGCGGTCTAATTATCACAGTGTCGAAGAGTTGCTGGCGGCTTTGGGTTACGGGGAAGTGACTCTCAATCAGGTGGTAAACCGGCTGCGCGACGCGATTAAGGAAAGACAGCCGCCGGTGCCGGTGGCGGAAACTCCCCCCCCACCGGCACCTGCAGCGCGAACTGTGCGGGAATTGCCTGCCGGTAAATCCCCGATCGCAGGTGTGGAAGGGATGCTGTATCACACTGCCGGTTGCTGCAAACCTCTCCCCGGCGAACCGATCATCGGCGCAGTCACTCGCGGGAGTCGCGGCATTTCCATTCACCGGCAAGGGTGTACCAATCTGGAGCATGTGCCGGGCGATCGCTTAGTGCCGGTGAGCTGGAATCCGACTGACGATAGCAGTCGTCCCCAAACTTACCCGATTGACATTCAAATTGAAGCGATTGACCGCGTGGGGGTTCTCAATGACATTCTGTCTCGTTTGAAGGACGACAGTATCAATGTTCGCAGCGCCCAAGTCCGAACTTATCCGGGACAGCCGGCGCTGATTGACCTGTGCATTGATATCCGAGATCGCGAACAGCTAGAGCGCACTTTTTGTCAAATCAGAAATATGAGCGATATCCTCAATTTGCGACGACTGCATCAAGTTGAGGAGTAGAAACTGGTTGTTGGGCATCATCACATTGGGCATTGGGCTTTTTAGAAACCGGGTTTCTGAAAGAAACCCGGTTTCTGGACCCCTGCGGTTTCACAAATATCTGGTTCCTAGGCTCCGCCTGGGAACCCACAGTTAGAGGCTCCGCCTCGTTTTTTCGTTCCGCCTCGTTTTTTGCCCCGTCTTGTGCAGCAGCCGGTGGATTAACTGCAGGCTCATGCCCCCTCACCCCCCAACCCCCTCTCCCACAAGGGGAGAGGGGGAGTAATATATTTGGGAGCGAAAAATTACTTTATAAACAGTCTCTTACTTTTCACCCCCAGAGAGAATAGCAACAATCTCCTTCAACCCATTTTTTCTGGCTAAGTCTAGCGGCGTTTCCCCGTTTTTGCCTCTGATGTCTGTCTGAGCCCCGGCTTTCACCAAAAGCCTGACTCCTTCAATATTATTTTGCCACACGGCATCGTGTAAGGCGGTATATCCATTGTAAGGCCCTTTGGCGTTGATATCAATTCCGTATTCTATCAGAACTTTCATTGCTTGCGGATGGCGCAGATAGGCAGCGGCGTGCAGTGCGGTGGCTTTCATGTCGGCATCCACGGCGCGAATATCGGCACCCAAGTCAAGCAGCAGCTTTACCATTTCCGCATGACCTTCCGCCGCACTGACAATCAAGAGGCTATTTCCACTCCTGTCCGTTTGGTTGACATCCGCACCGTTTTCGATTAATTTCTTAGCTTGTTCCAGGTTGTTGTTTTTAACAGCATTTACAAGATTGGCACTCATGGGGAGTCCTCCGTTAATTTCCCCTCATTATAACCGATTCCTTGGGGATGGGGCATGGGGCTTTGGGCTTTGTAGAAACCGGGTTTCGGGAGCATCCCGTTAAAGCAAAGACTGTAACCCTCACCCCCCTAACCCCCCTCTCCCTTTATGGGAGAGGGGGGAAAATTAAGACTTCTCCCCTCTCCCCTTGTGGGAGAGGGGTTGGGGGTGAGGGGGATTACAAAAATGGGACGCTCCCTGGGTTTCTTCCAGAAACCCGGT
>JALOOK010000145.1 GCA_025454445.1 Oscillatoria sp. Prado101
AAGCACAGGTCGTCTTCTAGAAAGCAATAATAGTCATACTTGCCCAAGCAATCTGCCAGCACAGCCTGACACTCAAAGCCCAACAGCATGGGCTCGGCGCTGGTAGCATGGTGAGTGTGGAGCTGAGGGGGCAGCGGAACCTGAGACAGAAGATGAAAGTCAGAGGTAGTGCACACGACAACATCAATATCGTGTGCTTGAGACTGGTTAGCCGGCAAGGCTTGGCGCTGGGCAATGTCAAGCACGCACTGCGACTTCCCGAATAATTGGTGCAGCGCACTAACGCAGGCGGTCAAAGCTTGGATGCGTGGCCGTGGGTCTTTTTGTTGGGAAGCGTGGCGTCCGCCACCAGAGGGATTGAAAAAATGGGCAATAGTGAAGAGAATTCGCATAGAGCCTGCTTTCCTTGAATCCGCGCCGAGGCACTTCTAGCATTAACATTATTTTGTCTTTCCCGGCAGCAGGAGCGCGGTGGCACGAGCGCCGGCTGTTCCTGAAACTGCCTGACCGCCAAACCTCTTCCCCTAACCCCTAATCCCTGACCCCTAGTACAGGCCGGCACCCCGCAGAGGTAACAAGATAAAATACGTTTAATTACTAAGTAATTATCCGGCAGGCGAAAACACGATCATCTATCATATCATAGTTTTAAGCAGTCTGTGGCCAATCCCAATAAAAAATCCCAAAAGCCAAATCGCGATCATACCGGCAATTAAAACGCCAGCGAGTCAGCCGCAGCAGCTCGCAGAGTAAACCACCAGGAGAATGGGTGAATCCGAAGACATGACAGAACTTTTTCAAGTAGGTAATAGAGTCATCCAAGGACACGAAATCCCGGCGCTGTTGAGCCGATACCAGCTGATGCCCCAATTTTTGCGGGGCATTATCATTGATGGAGCCATAGCAGACTTCACATGCAGCGACGAAGAGCGTCTTGCTGCGGTGGAGCGGATTTGGCAGCAGCTGCAGCTGACAACCCCCCAAGCGCGGGAGGCGTGGCTGAAAAGCCAGGGTATGACCCCAGAACAGGTGGAGGAACTGGCTGTGCGGCCAGTTTTGCTAGAAAAATTCAAAGCCGCCACTTGGGGGTCAAAAGTAGAATCCTACTTTATGACTCGCAAGGGCAGCTTAGACCAAGTAGTGTACTCCCTAATTCGCACCCAAGACCTGGGGCTGGCCAACGAAATTTACTTTCGCATTCAAGAAGGGGAACAGTCCTTTGCCGAGTTGGCCAAGGAGTATTCTAAAGGGCCAGAAGCCCGCACCGGCGGTTTATTAGGGCCGGTGGCCCTATCTCAGCCCCACCCAGCCATTGCCAAACTGCTTTCGGTCAGCCAGCCCGGACAGCTGTGGCCACCGCGAGCCCTGGCAGAGTGGATGGTGATTGTCCGGCTGGAAAAATACATGCCGGCTCGCCTGGATGAAGCCATGCGCCGTCAGCTGATTGATGAAATGTTTGAAGACTGGATCAAAAAAGAAATCCAGAAAGTCAAGACCCTGCAGTCCCTGTGGTCAGCCTCCTCACCTTCTGCGTGAGCGAGCCGCCAATATTGGGCCCGGGCAGCTTTCGCGGACAGCGGGCCGGCTTGCTATCACAAATGTGAGCTACAATAGATTTGCAAACTGGCGCTCAAGCCCACCTCACATGCAGGCATGTGATAGCCGGCGGGCGTGCAGCTATATTTTACCGCACCTTGGCAGCAGTGCGGCATCTGGCCTCTAGTTTTAAAGCGCGTTATAAAGCGGGAAATTGCGCAATATAACATTACTTAAAGTTACCATCGGAACAGAGCTATCAGAGGAGTTGCGCCCGGAGAACTGAAACTTGAAAGCACTGATCGCTCAACCCCCCTCTTGTCCCCCCTCCCCGAAAAGCGGGGAAGGGGGTTAGGGGGTGGGGTTGATCCCACGCTCTGCCCAATCGCCAAGTTTCATCCATTTAATGTGCGACGCTCTATTTTAGATTAGCAAGCCCAGCACTTTCCCTATGACCCAAACTGTTTCCCCGAGCGAAATCCAAGATTTTTTGGCGAAAACGGCTCCCTTCGACCGGCTCGGCGTCCGGGAGCTGTTTGCAATAGCAGCCAAATGCCAGCTGCTGCGCTACCGCACCGGACAGCCCCTGTTTGAGCGGGAAAAAATGCCGGTCATGGTGGCAATTATCTATGAGGGACAGGCGCGAGTGCTGGGCTATGACCAGCGCACCCAGATGCCGGTCAGCTTGAAACTGGCAGGCCCGGGAGAAATTATCGGCTGGGCCAGCTTGGTGCGGGGCGTGCCAGGGGAAACCGCCATCGCATCCAAAGAAGCAATCGCCATTACCCTGCCGGCGGCAGACTTTTTAGAGTGCCTGGACACGCAACCGAATTTTGGCCAAGCATTTCGGGAGCGGGCCGACTTGAGTGAAGTCTTTGAACTGCTGAGCGCCGAACTGCAGCGGCGAGCGGATGGCACAGCCAATCTCAAAGAGCTAGTTTTGCGAGTCTTGCCAGAGGTCAAGGTGCTGAACTTGCCCCCGGGCCAATTGGAGCTTGCCAAATTGGACACGAACTGGCTGTGGCTAGTTAGCAGCGGGCCTCTGGGAGATTTGCCGGTCGGGAGCCGGCTGTTTCTAGACGAACCAGATCGCTCCGTGTCCGTACCCGGAAAAAGAGGATCTCGGTTGCTGGGTTTGCCGCTCAGCACATTAGAAGCCAACAAGCAAGAGGAAACAGGCAACGGGCAGAGCGCCCCAGCGGCGGAAAGTGCCGGTCAGATCCAGCCCGCTGTCACGCAATTCCAGGAAAACGGTCGCAGTGGGGGGCTGACAGTAATCGACGCGCCGGCGCGAGTTCCCGAACCGCCCCCAGATATAGAGGCAGCGCCGGTGAAATTCCCCTTTGTGCGGGGGAAAGGCCAGATAGGTGCACCAACCGCTTGCTTCGAGATGCTGAGCAAGTATATGGGCGGAACCTTTCGCCGGGACATCATCCGCAAAGTGCTGGACAACCAGCTAAAAACCAAAGGGCAGATTTCCCTGCAAACCTGCGGTGCCGTCGTGGAAATGATGGGCATCCGCGCCCAACTGGTGCAAATCCCAACTGAAGCTGTCGGCAGACTCAAAGCACCGGCACTCGTTCCCTGGGAAGAGAGCTTCGCCATCCTCTACAGTATCAGCGAGCGAGAAATCGTGATGGCGGTGCCGGAGCGGGGCATTATTCGCAAACCTCCCGGAGATTTTGCCGAAAATTGGGGGGAAGTGGCGCAGGTACTGCTGCTGCAGCCCCCCCGAGGCGAGCCAAAAGAAAAGTTCGGCCTCAGCTGGTTTATCCCAGTGATCATTAAATATCGCGGCGTCTTAACCCAAGTCTTTATCGCTTCATTTTTTGTCCAGCTATTCGGGCTGGCCAACCCGATTATCACCCAGGTGATTATTGACAAGGTGCTGGTGCAGCGGAGCATCGAAACTCTGGATGTCCTGGGGGCCTTCATGCTGGGAATGGCCCTGTTTGAAGCGCTGCTCACCTCCTTGCGCACCTATTTGTTTGTGGACACCACCAACCGCATTGACCTCAGTCTGGGTACAGAGGTGATTGACCACTTGCTGAGGCTGCCACTGACCTATTTTGATAACCGGCGGGTGGGCGAACTGGCGGGGCGGATGAACGAGCTCGACAAAATCCGGCAGTTCCTGACCGGCACAGCCCTGACGGTGGTGCTAGACGCCATATTTTCGGTGATCTACATCGTCGTCATGTTTTTTTACAGCTGGGTGCTGTCCCTTGTGGCACTGGCCACGGTGCCCCTATTTGCCATCCTCACCTTGCTGGTGTCCCCAATCGTGCGGGGGCAGCTGCGCCGGCGAGCTGAGCGCTACGCGGATACAGAATCCTATCTGGTGGAAGTCCTCTCCGGGATTCAAACAGTCAAGGCACAGAACATCGAACTGCAATCCCGCTGGAAGTGGCTCGACCGCTACGCGCGATACGTCAGTGCCGGGTTTAAGTCAGTTCTCACCTCCAGCACCGCCAGCTCTGTGAGCGGCTTCTTGCAAAAGCTCTCCGGACTGATGCTGCTTTGGGCGGGAGCCTATCTGGTGTTAAAGAATGAAATGTCCTTGGGGCAGCTGATCGCTTTCCGGATTATTGCCGGCTATGTCACCAGCCCCCTGCTGCGCTTGGTGCAGCTGTGGCAGAACTTCCAAGAAACTGCTCTGTCTATTGAGCGCCTCAGCGACATTCTCGACTCACCCCAAGAAGCGGACGAGGACAACCGCACGAACATCCCTCTGCCGGAAGTTAAAGGCGCGGTGACTTTTGAGGGCGTGTCTTTCCGCTTCACCCAGAGCGGCCCGCTGCAACTGGCCAATGTCAATTTGGAGTTTCCTGTCGGTACGTTTGTTGGCATTGTCGGTCAGAGTGGATCGGGCAAGAGTACCCTGATGAAGTTGCTGCAGCGTCTTTATGAACCTCTGTCGGGCCGGATTAAAATTGATGGCTATGACATTAGTAAAGTAGAGCTGTATTCGCTGCGCCGCCAGATTGGTATGGTGCTGCAAGATACCCTGCTGTTCAACGGCACAGTCCAGGAAAATATTTCCCTGCACAATCCAGAAGCCACTACGGAGGAGATTATCGAGGCGGCGAAAGTAGGAGTGGCCCACGATTTTATTATGGGTCTGCCCAATGGCTACAACACGCTGGTGGGAGAGCGGGGTTCATCTCTGTCCGGGGGGCAGCGCCAGCGGATTGCCATCGCCCGCACAGTCCTGCAAAAACCCAAAATACTCATACTCGATGAAGCGACCAGCGCTCTCGATTATAAATCGGAGCGACTTGTCAGCGAGAATTTAGGGGCTACCTTTAAGGGCACCACGGTCTTTTTCATCACTCACCGGCTGTCCACGGTGAGACATGCCGATGTGATCATTATGATGGATCAGGGTTCTGTGGTTGAGCAGGGCACCCACGACGAATTAATGGCCCTTAAAGGGCTTTACTATTGCCTCTATCAGCAACAGGAGTCACAGCTGTGAAATCCGCACAACCATTCGACCAGCCTGTCAAACCGACAGAAGCTTTCGACCAGCCCGTCATTTTGGAACCGCCAGCTATCTGGGCGCAAATCTTTGTCTGGCTGATTGTTGGCGTCACGACATCTGCCCTGCTTTGGGCCTATTTCGCTAAAATCAATCAAGCCGTTCCTGCAGTCGGCAAGTTGGAACCGGAAGACGCCGCCCAAGAGGTAAGACCTCCCACCGGCGGGGTGGTGCGCGAGGTTCTGGTTAAAGATGGAAACTTTGTTAAAAAAGGCGAAATATTGCTGACGCTTGACCCCACTTCCCCTCAAGCTGATGTGGAGACTCTCCGCAACCAGAGAGAGGCTCTCCTGAGAGAAAATCAATACTACGACAAAGCCCTCAGTGGCGGCACTCCGGTAGGGGCTGGGTCTGACTTAGAATCCCTGTCGCGGGAGCGCAACGCCCTGCAGGCAGAGAATGACGTTTATCAGGCGCTGATTGATGGAATCAACCTGCAAGCACTGGGGACACCGCGAAACTTTAACACTGCCCAACAAACTCTTTGGGAAGCCCACAGAAGGGAATATATCGCTCTGGAGTCAACGGGGCGATTGAAGGTTGAGGAATTGCAAAAACAGTTCGGTCAGGTGCGAGGACAGAAACAAGCTGCACAACAGCAGGTGGAAATCGCCAAGGCACAGTTACCAAGGGCTCGCAGTCAACTGGCAACCGCCCGGGTGCAATTAGAATCGCTCCAGCAACAAAAAGAAAAGCGCGAACAGGTTCTGGCGCTGAATCAGCAGATTTTGGATCAGGTGTCGCCTCTGGTAGAAGACGGGGCGATCTCTAAGCTGCAAAAACAGCGCCAGGAACAAGAAGTCTTGACCCGCCAAGCGGATGTCATGTCTGGGGAATCTCAAATGCTGACCGCGCAAAATGAAATTATTACCCGCGAACGGGAGATTTTAAACAGTCAAAATGATATGAATGCCCGACAAGCTGAGGCGGACAGGCTGGCAGCGGAAGAACAGCGGATAAATGTCGAAATCTACCGGACTGTTGAAGAGTGGAACAGCTCGAAAGCTTCCTGGTTAAGAGATAAACAGGACAAAATTCAAAGCAACAAACAGCGGATCGCACAGCTGGATAACGAAATCAGTCAGAAGAAACTGGAAAACCAAAAGCAGCTGACGCAGCTCAATGGTCAGTTAACTAAGGCTCAGCAAGCACTTCAGTACCAAGAAGTGCGGTCGCCCATCGATGGGTACGTTTTCGATCTCAAAGCGGCACCGGGGTATGTGGCAAGGGAAGTCGAGCAGAATCCTATCCTGAAAATTATTCCGAATCAGACTCTGGTTGCTTCGGTGTACATTCAGAATAAGGATATTGCCCTGGTGAGGGAAGGACAAAAAGTGGATATCAACATTGAAGCTTTCCCCTCAATGGAATTTGGGACGATACAAGGCACCTTGAAATCGATAGGCAAAGATGCTTTGCCACCGACTCAAGAACGCCAATATTATTCTTTCCCTGCCAAAATTGAGCTGGACCGGCAAGCTTTTAAAGTTGATGATGGCCGGGAGGTTAAGTTACAGTCTGGCATGGCAGTTCAGGCTACTGTTAAAATTGGCGACCGGACTGTTATGGATATGTTCCTTGACCGGATGGACCGGAAGATGAAAACTTTGGAGACTGTTAAGTGATATTGTATGGGGCATGCCCCATGCGATGCTCCGCCATGCCCCATGCGATGATCCGCCACACCCAATGCCCAATCCCCAATAAGCGATGAATATTATACCCACTGAAATTCCAGATGTCTTGCTGATTGAGCCGAGGGTGTTTTCAGATGAGCGCGGTTTTTTTTATGAAAGCTTCAACCGGCGGGCTTTTGTTGAGAAAACTGGCTTGAACCTGGAGTTTGTCCAAGACAATCATTCCTGTTCCGCCCAAAATGTCCTGCGGGGATTGCACTACCAGATCCAGCAGCCGCAGGGCAAACTGGTGCGCGTCGCTGTCGGTGAGGTGTTTGACGTTGCTGTGGATATCCGAAACAGCTCGCCCACTTTTGGCCAATGGGTGGGTTTCTCCCTCAGTGCCGAAAACCGCCGCCAGCTATGGATACCCCCCGGATTCGCCCACGGCTTTTTCACGGTTTCGCCCGCCGCTGAGGTGCTCTACAAAACTACCGACTATTACGCTGCGCCCCACGACCGGTGTATTATTTGGAATGACCCTGACCTGGCCATTGACTGGCCCCTAAACGGTGCGGTGCCGGTGCTGTCGCCCAAAGACCAAGCCGGTCAGCCTTTTAAAACAGCGGAAGTGTTTTCATGAATATCCTGATCGCCGGCATCACTGGCCAATTGGGCCAAGAACTGCAGCGGGCCCTCGCCGGTGCCGGCCAGATTACCGGCTGCGGTCGGGACACGCTGGATTTGGCCCAGCCCGACACCATCCGCCGGGTGATGCGCGAAGTCAAGCCTGACCTGATTGTCAATGCCGGTGCTCACACCGCTGTGGACAGAGCTGAGAGCGAACCCGAACTGGCCACGGCTATCAATGCCACCGGCCCGGGTATTTTGGCTGAGGAAGCGCACAAGTTGGGTGCCACCCTGATTCACATCTCGACAGATTATGTATTTGATGGTATAATTAGCCGCCCCTATCTGGAAACTGACCCGACGAATCCGCTGGGGGTGTATGGCAAATCCAAACTGGCCGGTGAGGAGGCGATTCGGGCAGTTGGCGGGCACAGCATTATCCTGAGAACGGCGTGGGTTTATGGCGCATTTGGCAAGAGCAATTTCGTGAAAACCATGCTGCGTCTGGGTGCGGAACGCCAAGAACTCCGGGTGGTGACAGATCAGGTGGGCAGCCCGACTTGGACAGGGGATCTGGCCGGTGCCATAGCGCAACTGATTTCGCGGATCAGTCCAGAGATTGCCGGCACCTATCACTACACCAACAGTGGCGTCGCCAGCTGGTACGACTTTGCTGTGGCCATTTTTGAAGAAGCCGGTGCGCTCAGCTTTCCGCTAAAGGTGGAGCGGGTGATTCCGATTAGCACAGCTGAGTACCCGACACCGGCTCGCCGGCCCGCCTATTCTGTGCTATCCTGTGCCAAAATAACTGCAGTTCTGGGAACCTATCCCCCCCACTGGCGAAGCGGACTCAGGAAAATGCTGGCAGACCTAAAAGCGATTAGCTACTAGCAATTCCTATCTTTTAATCTGGTTGTCTCTTAAAAGTCGGCGGAGCCGACAGAACGGCGTTCCCAGCCTAGCAGCTGGGAACGAGGTAAGGGTGGCTGGGAACGAGGTAAAACTCCCCCTCCCCGTACACGGGGAGGGGGTTGGGGGGTGGGGTTCATCCCCTTAATATGCAAAGCAAAATTTACTGTGATAGCGAAGAAGAGGCGCAACTGTGAGCGGCTACCGGGTGGCAGCATATATCACGGCTTATGAACAGCCAAAAGCTATTGAAACCTGTGTGGCTGCTATACAAAACCAGTCCATTAAGGTGGAAAAAATTTTTATCCTCGATAACTCTCGCCGCCATCCCATCTCTTGGGCAGACAGGGAAAAAATCTGGGTTGAATATCGCCCGGAAAACATAGGAGTTTCTGGGGGGTTGCGGAGGGGGTTGGAATGGGCGATTGAGAAAGGCTATGATTTTTTGTGGGCGTTTGACCAGGACAGCGTGCCCGCTGATAATTGCCTGGATATGCTTTTAAAAACATATAAACTTCAATATAAACAGGATTGCCAGATTGGGATTGTGGGGCCGACAGCGATTGACCCCCGGACAAATTGGGTGATTGAGGGTTCAGTTTTCCAGCGCGACGCTTTCCTCCCCCGCCACCCCCCCAGCTCAACTGAGCCTTATGAATGCGACGCGCCGATTACGTCGGGTTCCCTAATCAGCCTGAAGGCGGCTCAAATGATTTCGCCGCCGAGGGATGATTTATTTATTGATGGGATTGATATGGATTACGGACTGCGCCTGAAGCTGAAGGGGTTTCGCAACCTGATAGTGCCGGATGCCATTCTTTACCATCAATTTGGAAATCCCATAAGAGGGCGCTTTTTTCAAAGA
>JALOOK010000146.1 GCA_025454445.1 Oscillatoria sp. Prado101
CAACTTATCAATCATCCGGGAAGATACTGGCTTGGCCAGCTGTCCTGCACCGGCTACCGTCGAGCGAAATTTCCACAGGCGGAAACGCTTCCCCATCAAACCGCAGCGAACCTGACTCAATAAAATTGGCCCCGGACTCTCTAGCTTAATAGCAATACTGATGGGAATAAACACAATCGCTGTAATCGCCAGACCAATACTTGCCCCTAAAATATCAGCGACACGCCCTATGGGATTCGGGACAGCAGAAGGCAATTGCCGTGTGGAAGGCAGCGTTAGGCTGTGCGTGCGAACTGTTTCCGTGGCCGTTTCGATGGTTAGCACACCATCCAGCCGAGCTTTCGATAACGTCAGCCTGACTTCAGGCCCCACACTCCAGAGCACCAGCTGCCGGCCTAGAGAGCGAGAGATATTGTGGATATCAGTCAAAGTGTCTAAGGCCAGGCTATCAATGAACTTCGTTTCGCTCATATCCAGGACAATTTTTCGCACCTCTTTGGGGAATCCCTGCCGGAAATGTTTTTTGAATTCCTGAAATGATCGCTGGGTAAAAGCTGGAGGCGTGAGCAGGATCAAAGTATCTTTGAAACTCACCAGAGTCTGCAGCTTGCATTCTAAAGCAGGAGCCTCCCTTAATGGTGCGACCTGTTCCTCCCCAATATATTGAGCGGTAGGATAGAGACTCGCTATTTGTTTCCCTTGGACGATCAGTTGATCGATCCCCGATAAACCTTGCAATATCCGAGCCGACAGACTCAGCTGCCTTAACCGAGTTTTGGATTCTACAAAGATGACCTGGCTGCCACAGAATAATTTGGCGATCAGCAAGAAAGGAACAGCCACACCGGCACCCGTAGAAAGCACTAAATCCGGTTTTTCTCGGCTCAGTATGACTTTGAACGCCAGCAGTAAATTCCGGATTAAGTTAGGGATATTGCGATTGGTCGGACTGTAAGCCCAGTACACGCGCCCCTTTTCCGCTTGGAGTTCTGATGCTGTAGTGCCCGTCTTGAAAGTCACCCAGGAAACCTTTTCAAATTGACCCCAAAACCCTTGCAGCTGCCGCATCGCTTTATAGTGGCCACCTGAAGAGCAAACCAGCATCAGTTTTTTGTATTCCTTGCTGTCATAGCGATGGCTCAGCGCTTGACAAATTTTACATTCACTATTCTTCTGAATCAGCCGGCAAGGAACCGGTGCGGCCAGAAATCTGGCCAAATCCCCAACTGACCAAGCCACCGGCACGCCTTGCTGTTCCAGAACTTCCGCCATCTCTATTTGATGGTCGTCAACGTGCTCGCCAAACCGCCGGGTGCGCGGCACTAATATAAAAGGTTTTCCCAAAGATTCCAGCAGCATTGCTGTCCCTTCCCCGCAGTGCGCCACAATAACTCGCGCCTCTTCAACTACAGCTTGGAAGACGGACTCTGGCAGGCACTGATATACTTTTGCTCCATCCGGAATTTTTGTGGATGAGCCATACTGCACAATCACTTCTTCATTTATGTCAATTATCCCGTAGCGGATTAAGACATCCACCCAATCCATTAAGGCATTAAAGGGATATTGCTCGGTTCCCACTGTCACTAAAATCATACCCGCACCACTCCCTCGGTACTGAAAACTATGTTGCCCCAGACATTCATCTCACTTGCGTGACCGAAATCCTGCAAGTCCCTGTTTTTAAAATTTTTCTTAAGCCGGCGCTTTGCTGGCTGCCTTAACGCTAACAAACCGTTCCCACCTCCCTCAACAATGTTTGCATTAAATTATACCCGTACCACTTCCGATAGACTCCTAATTTAATAATTCTTAACCTTTACTTAACCGTAACAGACCGGCACCGGGCTGCACCGCTTGTGGCAGAAAAAATCTGTTTCCAGCACTTTCCCGCCACCGGCGCGTCACATAGGTGTTTCTCCCTAAAGACCAATGGCGCGAACGACAGACCAATCCAGGGTATCCCGATTGCGTTGCTTTAGTTCAGTCGCCAGCTTGTCGTCAAAAATATCAAATCCACCCCGGTACTCCCAGAGAGCATAGCCAATTTGGGAGCGAGAAAGCAAATTGGCCACATCCCTGTGCCAGTTGAGGCGGTCTGCAGCCGGCGCAACCTTTTTGTAAACGCCAAACTCGCCGCAGTACACCGGCACCCGGTACTGCTGGCGGAACTTCAACACCGGCTGCAAGTCGCGGGCAATCTTGTCGCTATTGTACTTTTGATACTCGTACCAGTCAAGCCACTTTTGCGCCGGCGCATCACTAATCGACCGTCTGGCGAACCGGAACCGCGCCGCGTCGTAGGGGTAAGGGATATCCCTGACACTTTCCAATCCAGAAATCCAGTCCGCTCCTTGGTGAGTGAAAGTTTTATGCTCGTAGAAGTGGAACGTGTAAATGACATTGCCATCCCCCACCGGCTTCATCTGGGCAAAACTTTCTGGTTCGCTCCACCCGTGCGCCCCAACAATAATCGTGTGACGCCGGTCAACCTTCCGAATGCTGCGGATCAGGACATTGCAGATTTCTTGCCAAGCGGCGACATCTTTGAGCTGGGGTTCATTGAGCAGTTCATAGAAAATCTTTCCCCTCCGTGAGCTGTAGCGCTTGGCGATTTCCCCCCAGAGTTTCTCCAACCGGCTCACCGCTGCCGATGCTATGACATCCTGTTGCGACGGTGCCGGGTGCAGGTCAATAACAATCGCCAAATCGTGCCGGTCAGCCCAGTATAGCGCCCTGTCCAGATACTGAAAATTTTCCGGGCGAATCCTGTAGGGTTCTGTCTTTTCCTGCAACAGGTCCGGATCGACCGGCACGCGCACATGAGTCATCTTGATCGAGCGGATGAGGGCAAAATCATCTTCTACAATCGAGCTGTTTATCTGTTCTGGAGTCAGTGACGCCTGAGCCAGCCAGTGGCTGAAGTTAACGCCCTTAGCCAGGAGCTGAACCTGCTGATCGAGCAGCCGGTTGGCAACTGCCGGTCCGCGCCAAAAAGGAACCGCAACCAGCAAAATGGCTATCACTGCAACCCCTATAAATTTGCCCCGAGACACCGGCATACTATGGATTTTGAATTTTGGATTTTGGATTGTAGATTGTGGATGCCCGGATTGGGCATGGGGCATGGGGCATTGGGGCATGGGGCAGTGAGGGATCGGGCATTCGGTCACTTATAGCGGTTTTCAGTTGGATGAAGTACACCGCAGAAACCCGGTTTCTTTAAGAAACCGGGTTTCTCAGTACCTCACTCATACGAAACCCGCTATATCACTTACCTCCTGAAATCTAACCCCGTGCCCCCGTGCCCCCTAACCCCTACTGCCTTTGTAAATAATGCGTTCTTGGGATTTTACCACTTGACGCATCCCACGCGCCTCCAGCCGGTCATAAAGTTTTCCCGGCACAATAGCCAGCACATAAGCCGCTATCCAAGTCAGAATCGTCCGCCGGGGTTCTTGGACAATGATGCGCGGATCGGTGAGCAGGGCTTCGTGCAGCAGCTGGATGGCCATTTTCGCATCTCGGATCTGGACAGCTCGGCGGGACAGGTAGCGCAATTGATAGGCTCGCGCCAACTTCCCCCACTTCTCAACAATATCTGGCGCGTAAGAGCGGGTTTTCTCAATCGCTTGCTCCCAGGATGCTAGCTGTTTGAGCACGCTCGCCGAAAGCCCGCCGGTGTTCACCGGGTACAGAGTTAGCGGCTCTGGACTTCCTTCAATTTCCCAATTGGTTTTAATCGAGATGCGAATCCAACACTCAATATCTTCCGACTGGCGGAAGCGGTCGTCAAAGTAGAAATCCTCTACCGTTCCGTGGATGTTATCCTCAAACCGAATCGCTTCCATAACTTCTCGGCGGATCACCGGCGCGGAGCCATTGCCAATCGGATTCCGGCACATCAGGTGAGGCGTGGTAATGCCGGTGAGTTTCGGCATTTGATAGTAATTTAAGGGATTGCCCTCGCCGTCAATAAAGGCTGACCGGCTGAAACTGACCCCAACTTGCGGGCGACTTTCCAAGTGCGCGACGTGTTTTTCCAGCTTCTCTGGAAGCCACAGGTCATCGGAATCGAGAAATGCCAGATAATCTCCTGTGGCGTTGCGGATGCCGGTGTTCCTGGCACCAGCCAGCCCTCGATTTTTCTGGCTTATAATTTTAATCCGGGAGTCTTGGAATTGCCGGCAAATTTCCACACTTCCGTCTGGAGATTCGTCGTCAACGATGAGCAGTTCAAAATGCCGGTAGGTCTGGCCCAGTACAGATTCAATCGTCTGGGCGACGTATTTCTCTACGTTGTAGACGGGGACAATAACTGATACTTTTTTCATGGTTCTGTAGAAAATTATACAACAAACTTATTTGTTGAGTTGCGGCGGACTGACCAATAATTCAACCGGGTCAGAATCCGGAATAAAGCATAAGGTGAATTGCCGTGACACATCCCCTTCGAGTTGAGCACGGCTGGCTTTGACCACTGGGCAAAGGGCCAAAGTAGGGGCGGGTTCATTAGCAACCTTTGCTCCCCGCAGATATCTCGCGTAAACCCGCCCCTGCCACTCGTTTGCCGCCAGAATAAGTAAATTAATTTACTAACATTTCCCACAGCAATGCCTCCCATTTCATCACATAGTTTTCCCAAGCTTGACTGACAGACTCCCGACCCTGCTGTCCCCACACTTGCAGGGTTGACTCAGGGAGGGAACACACTTTCTCTATGGCATCAGCTAAAGAGTGAGGATCTTCTGGCGGTACTAGAATACCACAGTCAGTCACCTGTTCAATCAAGCCATCCACACGGCTGACAATCACCGGCTTTCCTGCCGCTTTCGCTTCCAGGCACACATTCCCCCAAGGCTCCCGCCGCGAGGGAATCACCACCACATCGCAAGCGGTTAAAAAAGCGGGCACATCACGGATCGTTCCGAGGAACTTAATATTCTCTTGCCCCCGGGCCAATTCTTGCAAAGCCTCTTCATCCGGTCCGTACCCTCCTAGGTAAAGTCGCACCTTTTGCTGAGGAATCAGCCGCATGGCCTTGATTAAAACATCAAATCCCTTTTGCTGGCAAAAGCGTCCGTAGGCTGCCAAGATTAGGGGCATTTCCACCCGCTTTGAGGGAAGCGCTAGCAGGTCTTCTAGCTTCGTACTCTGTTGAATAACTCTAAGTTTAGCCGGTTTTACCAGCTTGTTTTCCGTCATCCATTTGGCCTGAGCGTGAGAAACGGCCACCACCCGATCGGCCATGCCATAGGCGAGTTTGAGCATCAGGCGAAACCTGGGCAAAGAAATGACATTGCTTTTTTCAAATTCCTGACCGTAGTGATGGTCGTGAATCAGCAATTTTGCCCTGCATTTACATCTCAGTATTACCGGCAATTCTTTCCAGGAACAGCTGTCGTGAAATATGATGATGTCCGCCGGCTTAAATTCTGCCATCATTATCTCAGATATTCCTGCCAAATTTTGAATTTATCTCTCAAAGCTTGGTTGAGATAGTTTAAAACTTTATTAATCCCGCCCAATCCACTGTCGCTTATTACGTGTAAAATTTTGGGCTTACTCATACTCCCGCCATAATTCCTTCATCTAATTCAACCTATCCTCTCATTTCTGCATCTCTTCTTTATACAATCTCGCAAAAACATAACGAGTGGCCCAAACTGTAAACAAAGGCAGAAAAATCAGGTGGGTTAACAAAACCGACACCGCCACGCCCAGCGCTTGGTATTGAACGCCGATCAGCAGTCCGCCGGTGAACAGGGCTGTAAAAATGATATTCCAGCGCAAGTCCACTTCCGGTTTATCCACTGCCACTAACAGCCCAGAAGCAGCATCAGCAAAAGGCCGGGGAATCGCTGACAGGCAAATCAGCACCAGAATGGGAATCGCCGGAATCCATTTGTGGCCAAAAACTACCGGCACATAGAAATGGGCTAGGCCAGATTGTAACATCACCAGGGGGACGATCATCAGGGTAATCGTTTTGATGCTGCTAAAATAACGCGCCTTGAACTTGGACAGTTCTGAGCGAGCCGCACAGAGGTGAGGGAATATAGCGGAATTGATGCTGCTGATAACGCTGAGACTGATTCCTAAACCAGCATTAAAGGCCCAGTAGTAATAGCCCAGTTCCTTAATGCCTAAAAATTTGCCCACGATTAAATAATCTAAATTTGCTCTCAGCGTCTTAAGCAATTCCACCCCTAAAATATTCCGGCCAAATCTAAAAATATTTCCCCAATTTTTGGTTGTAAATCTTTTGGCAGGCTGCCACGGATGGTTTATATAGTTTATGGCCACCCAAATCGGGGCTACCAAAATCTTGGGCAGAACAATAGCCCACATGCCCATATGTAAAAGAGCAAAAATCAATGTTAACACATTATCCGCACCGATTTGTAAAGTATTGGCAATTGCTAAAATTTCCAGCCTATTTTCCCTGACAATCAACTCCGACTGCACTGAGGAAATAGGAACCATTAAATAAACTAAAGCCATCGCACATATGGGAGCAATCAGCTGGCTGTCTTTGTAAATCCAGGAGATAACAAAAGCCAGCAAACACTGAATAGCAAAAAGAGCTGCAAAAATCACCCAGTTGAGCCAGTAAGCAGCTTCGCACAGCTCTTCTATTTCTTCTTCGGGAGCCTGAATCAACTTGTGCCCTATGCCGTTCCTGGCAAACACCCTGACAAATTCATTTACTGTTAAAACCACTGCGGCTAAGCCATAGTCATATTCGCTCAGCCAGCGGGCCAAAACCACTGTTGTCACTAAGCGGAATATCCGGATAATCAACTCAGACCCGCTCAGCCAGCCGATATTGCGAATAAACTTATTGCCGCGCAGCTTTTCTAAAATTGACAGTGACATGGTGGTTCTTTTTCCTGTTGAACGTTCCCAAATAGAGTCCGATATGGCTGAGCAGTCTCCCCTCAATAAGCCGGGAAAAGCCACTTCGTGAATTTAAAAATAAAAAGTCCTTTTCCCTAGCTGAGATTTAGGAATGCCTGCGGAGGCATTCCGGTTTCTTGAGCGGCTCCCTTTAGCGCCGGTTAACTCACCCGCTCTCCCAGCGCCCTATCTATGCAAGCCCTCACTTTTTCAGCCAGAACCCTTACATAAGGTTCTGTTAACATATCAGTCACGTCATTGTGCCGGCCTGGCATATCATACACCTCCACCCCACCAGCCGCCAGCGGGCCCCAGCCCAGCTCCGGATCGCTGTGCCACTCCAAAGTCCCCTCAGCAGCTCGGAATAGAGTCACCCGTCCCGAGTAGACTTGAGGCACATACTTATAGGTGTTTAAGACCTCTCGCACAGGAATGTATGCGGGCAAGAAAGGCAAGAACCCGCCTTTATCCAGGTAAAACTTATAATTCATTAACTTGATTTTTTCCTTGTAAGGTCTGACCGTTCTCTGGATTTTACCCTGGGTTTTGTTGAAAATGTAGCCCAGCTTTTCTTTGGGGCTCATCTCTAAAAACTTATTCAGGTGGCGGTCGAGCCGGTCGCCTATCTCCAGTTCCGGCGCTTGATCCAAGGCAGCATCAAACAGCGCTAGCAAGGCCACTTCCTGGCCTTGCGCCTGCAGCTGCACGGCAATCTCGAAAGCCAAAATGCCCCCCACGCACAAGCCTCCCAGCAAATAAGGGCCCTGGGGCTGGAGAGAGCGTATCTCCTTAATAAAGTGAGCCGCCATATCCTCAAACCGGCTGTACAGAGGGTGTTTCCCATCCATGCCGTGGGGTTGCAGCCCATATACAGGCTGGTCATCCCCCAGATGCCGCGCCAGATCCCGGTAGCAGAGGATATGCCCATCAGCTTCATGCACGCAGAACAGGGGCGGTTTAGAACCCCCCACCTGAATCGGCACCAGGCACGACCAAGGCGCAGACCACTGTTCTTGGCGCAACCCAACGGCCAGTTGCTCAATCGTCTGTGCCTGTAACAGGACATTTATGGGCAGATTTTTCCCGAATGCCCTCTCGATTTCAGCGAACAGCCTCACCGCTAGCAGCGAGTGCCCGCCCAGGTCGAAGTAGTTGTCCTTGATGCCGATCTGCTTTACCCCTAACAGGTTCTCCCAAATCTGGGCCAGCTGGCGTTCCACCGCATCCCGGGGTGCCACGAAATTCCCTTCCAAATCGGGCCGCTCGAAGTCCGGTGCCGGCAGGGCCCGCCGGTCTATTTTACCATTGGGGGTCAGCGGCAGGGCGTCCAGAAATGTGAGGGCGCTCGGCACCATATAGTCCGGCAGCTTTTCCTTCAGGAAGCGGCGCAGCTCACCGGCAGTCGGGAAGGGCGACTGGGCGGGGACAATATAAGCCACCAGACGCCTGTCGCCCGCCACATCCTCCCGGGCGAGCGCCACACTCTGCCGCACACCCGGGTGCGCGTTCAGCACCGCCTCGAGTTCCCCCAACTCGATGCGGAAACCCCGAATTTTCACCTGATTGTCGGCGCGACCCACCAGCGAAATCGTCCCATCTGGACTGTACTGGCCCAAATCCCCCGTCTTGTAAAGCCGGTCGCCAGTTATTTTCGCCAGCGGATTGGCGATAAATCGCTCCTCGGTGAGGGCGTCATCCCCCAAATACCCTTTGGCTAAGTAGGGAGTGCGAATATAAATCTCTCCCAACTCCCCAATCCCAGCTAACTGCTGCGAGCTATTTAAAACCAGCAATTGAACATCCTGAATGCCTCGACCCACGGGTATGCGACTCGGGACGGGGAAATCTTCCTTGCCACCGAGCGCCCCTGTTTCCTCGTTGGGAACAATATAATACCCCATGGCCTGAGGGGTTTCTGTGGCTCCATAAAAATTAACGCAAGTCAGGTTGGGAGCTAGGGCTCGCATTAACTCCACATCCTGTTTTTTTAAAATATCTCCCCCAAAAAAGGCATAGCGCAGAGAAACCACCGGCTCCCACTCCCGACTGGCCACACGGTCAGCGATGGCTGCCGTCAGCACCTGTCCCATTGCCGGTGTCAGGTGAGCGACGCTAATCTCCTGTTGCTTCATCCAGTCTGCCAGCCACCCGGGCGTGACTGTCTG
>JALOOK010000147.1 GCA_025454445.1 Oscillatoria sp. Prado101
CGGCACGATAACCTCCGCCGATTACTACTCTTCCTTCTCGGCGTCTGGCTCTAATTCTTCTGCCTCTTCCGGCTGGTACTATTACGGGTATCCCTACTATTACTACTACTAAGGTCTGGCGGTAGTGAGCTGCTGATAATTCGCTGCGGGCGAAATGGGTAGCATTTTTACAAGCCTGCAGCGATTCATGCTAAAAGGAGAAAATCAATGAGCTTAGGAATTGCGGATCTAGACTTCTGCGAAACTGTTCTTCCCAGTAGCGAAGTCAAAGGCGGACTGATAGTTTCCGCCGCCGCTGATGCTAGTGCTAGTGTCGCTGCTAGTGCGGGCGTTCGGGTGTATGCTTATTACGGCAATGGTTACTCCAACTATGGGGTGTCCACCGGCATTGCTGGCTCCTACGGTCAGGGAGTAGCTAGCGCTTACGGTGTGGGTTTTATTGCATCCGCATCAGCGGGTACGGGAGCTAGCGCTTATACATACGTTTGAAAGCTTCCTGGTACAGTGGTGACAAGTGTTGAGAGTAAAGGATACCTATTCTCACCTTTGCCACAAAACTAACCTAATTTTAGCATCAAATTATTCCAATTTAGGCTAAAACGGGCTAACTGACCGGCCCGGGTTTAGCCTGATTGCGACTGGGTATCAGCTCAGGTGGAAAACTACTGACTATTCCTCATGTCACATCTGAGGGATTTCCCAAAGGCTGAACCGGCAGCATCAGAGAGAAAATAAAGCCATGATTAACCTTTCCCGCTCCTCCATTGAGCCAAATGACGTGCTTGCCTTGCTAAAAAGAGACATCCAATTCAAGGAAGTCTCTCAGAGAATACTGCACCAAAAACTCATAGAAAAAGTCGCTCGGGAAAGAGGCGTAACCGTTACTCCCGAAGAAATTGAAGCGGAGGCTAATCGCCAGCGCTGTCAAAAGCGTTTGCAGAGGGCTTCCGACACCCTAGCTTGGCTGGCTGACCAAATGATGACGGCGGATGACTGGGAAGCCGGCATTCGCGCTCGCCTGCTGGCGAAAAAACTGGCTGATTATCTATTTGCCAAAGAAGTTGAAAAGTTTTTCGCCCAAAATAAGCTGGATTTTGAGGAAGTCTTGCTCTATCAAATCCTGCTGCGAGATGAAAAGCTCGCCCGGGAACTCTACTATGAAATAGAAAATCAGGAAATCAGTTTTTATGAAGCGGCTCGTCTTTATGATATAGATGAGCGCCGCCGGCTGCAGTGCGGTTATGAAGGCAAGCTTTGCCGGTTGGGTATCAAGCCGGCGATTGCTGCTGCTGTATTTAGCGCCCCCCTAGGAGAGCCAATCGGTCCCCTGCGCACGGAACAGGGGTATCACCTGCTAATGGTTGAGGAGTTTATCCCCGCTCAGTTAACTCCGGAAAGGTATCAAGAGATACTCAATCGCATGTTTAATCAGTGGCTAGACAGTGAGTTGAACTACCATCTCAGTAATGAGAGCTTGAATTCAACAAGAACTGTGCCGGTGTAAAAGCCACACCCCGTAGGGTAGGCGTTCCGCCTGTCCTCAAGGACAGGCAAGATGCCTGTCCTACGGGGGTTAGGCAGATAACATTTTTATGGTATATAGCAGATTGCAACTGAGTGAGGTACAGATATTAGATCCCCCCAAACCCCCCTTAAAAAGGGGGGCTTTGAGAATTCCCCCCCCTTTTTAAGGGGGGGCTAGGGGGGGATCAAACTGTACCCCAAGCAAGTGCAAACCTCTATAGCATTGCAGTAGGGTGCTTTCCGCCAAGTGGAACGCACCCTACTAAGCATTAGGAGGAAACAATGACACCAACATTATAGAGTTTTAACCCACCGGCTAACCTCCCCAGATAGAAAAGTCATCGCCGAGGCAAAAAGCGTAGCATTCGCCGCCGACGATGGCCAAAGTTTAGTCCGCAAAACTGTTACCGTCAAAATTGATATGTCGGGAAAAAGTTGCAGCAGCTGCTCCAGCAGCTGCTCAACTTCTGAGAGCGTTGCCGGTTAATTGCCTATAATTCATTTATACCACCACTCTGTAGGGGCGGGCTCACCCGAAATTCGGGAAAGCACCGCATATTGATAAACCCGCCCCACCCTGGAAAGCTGCGCCAATTTATCAACCCGCCCCCACCCCCTGTAGGGGCGGGCTCACCCGAAATTCGGGAAAGCGCCGGATATTAATAAACCCGCCCCCACCCAGGGAATCTGCTCATATTGATAAACCCGCCCCCACCCCCTGTAGGGGCGGGTTCACCCGAAATGTATCGGGAAAGCGCCGAATATTAATAAACCCGCCCCCACCCAGGGAATCTGCTCATATTGATAAACCCGCCCCCAAAAATTGCCTATTTTACGCCGCACCGGCACATTCTCCCAATATCTTATGGAATATATTTTTAATATGCACCCCTGAGCGAACGCCTATAGGCTTTAATCTTCCCCAGCTGCGACAATCTTCAGCTGTCCTAAACTCGCTGATTTCCTGCTGACTTTTCTCCCCACCCACATGAGCAGAAGCACAAGCGGTAAAGCCAGCCTTACTGAAGGTTCTGGGACTTTGACCTCTGCCTGATTTTGCTTAAATTCGACTAAAGTCAGCTGAATTTGACTGTCGAAACTGCGCTGATACCACCCATCAAAGGCAGCCCAAGCTAATGATTCTGTATCTGTATAATTCAGGCTGCTCTCAGAAGTATAGTTAATATTGTCGCTACTTTGCCAGTCCAGAAAATTATTGCCCGGTGTTGCTACTTTCCCCAATACTGAAAAAGAGTCTAGCAAACTTGCCTGTCCCCCGTCAGTGCTGCCGAACAAGAAGAAAGCCGTCCGTCCAGCAGCGCTGGCCATTTCCGTTTGCGGATTGTCAATTGCAGTTTGTAAGGCTAATGAAGCGTTAAAATTGAAACCAAAAGACTCTCCTGGCCCTACTAAAAAGTTCCCCACAACTTCGGCCATGCTTTGCGCCACACCAAAGTAAGAACTACCTTGGCCACTGGCTGCACTGAAAGAAATATTGCCCGCCGAGTAGGGTAAAAAATATGCCAAAGCTTCTGCAGTGGAAGCTGTTGAGGAGTCAGCTCCAGTTACCACAGCCAAAGTATTGGTGTTTGTTGCCGTACCCAGCGAATAGGCGCTGTGAGTGAAGTTATCAAACTGGAAGACTGCTTGAGAAGATGCCAGTGTTGCCGCCATTGCCGGCGCTGTAGCGATTGCCGGTGCGGCCACTAAAGGAGCAATTAGCGCGACTAAACGCTTGCCAATTATCCGCTCGTATTTCATAAAATTATCCTGTGTCTATTGTGAACAAGTGTCTGGAACGAAGTAAATGTTTCCCCTGCTTTTATTTTAGTTCAGTTTGTCAGTTCGCTGCTGCCAAAATGGCAGATTTTTTTAGCGCAAGAGATCGTCTAAATCATTTGGACAATCAATGTAGGGACAGTCCCCCTGGCCTGTAGCGCATCCGAGAACAGCCTGATGGCCCACAGGATCTGCCCCGCTGTCCCCGCACTCGCCCCGCTTTTTGTCCTTGTGCGCCAAGCAACTCACACAGCGCCTTTCCCGTCTGTACAGGGCACAAGCCGGTGAGTCAAATTAACCCAGAACCCCGATTTCTCAAAGAAACCGGGTTTCAAGACACGCACCGGCACAGCAACATTCTTCAACTCCCAAACCAAACAGACACCATGATGGGAAATCGGATTTTAGCCAGTTTACTGATCGCCGGCGTCAGCCTCACCCTCACTGGCCCAACCGGCGCGAGCCTGCCGCAGAAGGCCAAGCTGCCCCCACCGGCAGCAGGGATTGAAAGATTCCAGCCGGCTGATTTGGCGCAGCGTTCCTCCCGAATTAACATAGAAGGCAGCTGGAAAATTAGCGAAGGCAAGGCTCCCAACGGAGACAGGTACACCGGCACCGCAGACATTCAAGCCACCGGCTCTGAAGCCAATCTCTACAGCGTCTCCTGGAACACCTCTGCCGGTGAATTCTCAGGGCTAGCCTTCCTTGAGGATGACCACCTATTTGTCGGCTGGGCACCCCAAGGAAAGACATACGGAGTCGCCGTCTACCGCATCAACTCAGACGGCACCCTGGACGGAAAGTGGACTTACAGCGGAGGCAGGAGGCAAGTGGGCGAGGAAACAGCCACCGGCGGCAGAGCTGGCAGACTCGAGGGCAACTACGAGATTGCCGGCAGAGATTCCGGCGGGGAATACAATGGATCTCTAAGGATTCGCCGGTCGGATGACACCTATGAACTCACCTGGACAGTAGACCGCACCACCTATCGCGGGGTTGGGCTGCGTTCTGGCGACTGGCTCGCTGTCGGCTGGGGGCCCCAGGATGAGTTCGGAGTCACCGATTATCGGATTCGAGACAGCCAAGCCAACGGTCGCTGGGCAATTCTCGGCGAAACCGATCTGGGCGTCGATAAACTGACCCGCGATAATAGGAATTAGCAATTAGCAATTGTAGGGGCGGCGCGGCGTGGCCGCCCTGACGCCGCCGGCCTCTGTCTCAGACTGCCCTGGCGCTCTCAGCGCCAGCTACCAATACTTAAACTAAAGTTACAAACAGCCAACTAATTATGGCAGAAAAAAGCGAAGGAATTAAAATTGTTAGCGATAACCGGCAAGCCCGTTTCCTATACGAAATCCTAGACACTTACGAAGCCGGAATTGAACTCAAAGGCACAGAAGTAAAATCGATTCGGGAAGGCAAAGTCAACCTGCGAGATGGCTACGTCCTGATTCGCAATGGAGAAGCGTGGCTGATTAACGCCCACATTTCGCCCTACGGCACAGCCAGCGAATACTTCAACCACGACCCCCGCCGCACCCGCAGACTGCTGCTGCACAAGCAAGAAATTCGCAAACTAATTGGCAAAGTCGAGCAGCAGGGATTAACCTTGGTGCCCTTGAAAATGTACCTGAAGCGCGGTTGGGTAAAAATTGAAGTCGCCCTCGGCAAAGGCAAAAAGCTGCACGACAAGCGCGAAGATGAGCGCCGGAAGGAAGACAAGCGCGAGATGGAGCGGGCGATGAAGCGGTATTAGACAGGTGTCAGGTGCGCAGCGGCGCACCCCGCACCAGAGAGACTTGTGGCGGTGTGCTGTCTTGAGGGCCATCTGGTTTGGGGGGATCGAGATGCTTAGAATTGTAGGTAGCAACTTGAGTTACAATCATTATTGCAACGGAGTATAGAGGATGGAGGGGGTGGGGTTTCCTCTTTTCCCCCTTTCCCCTATAATCAAAGGTAATATGCCGAAAAAACTTGAAGAAATAATGAGAGAGCTGGACGTCCAAAAAACCACCGACCTGCTGAACGCTATTATGGAATTTGAACTGGCAGGGGTGGTGCGCTACACCCACTATTCCCTGATGGTGACCGGGCCAAACCGCATTCCGATCGTCAATTTTTTTAAAGCTCAGGCGAGTGAGTCCTTGCTCCACGCCCAGCAAGTGGGAGAAATAATCACCGGCTTAGAAGGGCATCCCAGCCTGAAGATTTCTCCCATTGAGGAAACCGACAAACACACGGTGCAGGACATTTTGCAGGAAAGCCTCAACCACGAGAAAAAAGCGCTGGATCTCTACAAACAATTACTCGATATTGTGGAAGATGCCAGCATTTATCTGGAAGAATTCGCTCGCACTCAGATTGGCCAGGAAGAAATGCACAACCTAGAAATCAAAAAGATGTTGCGCGATTTCAAGTAAGTTAGCGATCTAACTTCACCTCGTTCCCAGCCTGGCAGCTGGGAACGCTGCTCAGGAGGCTCTGACTTGAAAAGGTTTGTAGTTGGGCTTTAGCCCAACCTGTGTGCCTTGCAGGAGCGCAGAATTTTCACAGGTGCCGGTGTGCGCAGTAAGAGAAGCGACTGCCTTGAAAATGTTTGTAGTAGGGCTGCACGCCCTACCTGTGAGTTAGGAAATCTCGCCTGTATCCCAGAAACCGGGTTTCGCCGAAGTAACCCGGTTTCAGCGCTTTCCCCTCGTTCCCAGGCTCTGCCTGGGAACGCCGCTTTGGAGGCTCTGCCTCCTTAAATAGCAACTTGGATTCTATTAATCCAACGGGTAAAATCTAAAATAGGGTATCTCTAATTTTAAATAATAAATCGTGAACACAGCAAAAGTCAAGCAATTATTCATCCATCCGGTCAAGGGGCTGACGCCCGATCCGTGCGAGCGCGTGTTCCTGACAGCTGGACACGGCATAAAAGGAGATCGCGCCTTTGCCCTAATATATAGTGACGCTCTTGCCGGTGCATCCGAACCTACAGTGCCTTGGATGAGCAAAAAAAACTTCGCCGTGCAAAATGACTGGCCCGGGCTGGCGGCGCTAGAGTGTTCATACAACCCAAATACTGACCGGCTCACCGTCAACTATCAGGGCGTCGAACTGCTGGCTGCTTCCACCGGCACCCCTTCGGAACGCCAGCGCATCGCTGCCTTTTTCACCGGCTATCTGGCGGCGCTGCAACCCACCGAAACGGCGCGGCACCCAGAGCGAGCTCCGCTGCACCTCGCTGGCACCGGCAGCGGCGAGACGCGCTATCCCGATCGCCAGCCGGTGCACATTTCCCTGCTCAGTCAGGCTACCCTAGACGAACTGGCTCAAGCAGCCGGTCAGCCGGTGGACGTTCGCCGGTTCCGCCCCAACATTGTCCTAGAGGGCGTTCCCGCTTGGGAAGAATTCAACTGGGTTGGCAAACAGTTTAAACTCGGTGGCGGTTCGATTGCAGTCACAGCGCGTATCGGTCGTTGCCTTAATATAGAAGTTAATCCCCATACCGGCTTGCGAGACATCCCACTTTTTACCCTGCTGCAAAAACAGTTTGGCCACGCCCAAACCGGCGTCTTAGCCACAGTATCGAATAGCGGTGCTGTCTGTATTGGCGATGCTTTGATTACCCTGTGATAGCAGTAGCCATATTGACCAGGACATTCATTTCCCTATCCGCGTTCATCTGTGTTCATCTGCGGTTTACAATATTGAACCGCTTTCTTAACGCAGATGAACGCAGATGTGGCACTCTCCTAACCTAAGTAAATATTACTATAATATCTGTACCTCACTAAGTTCCAATCTGCGGTAATAGGCTAGAAAGGATATTGCCTTAAGTATAGCAATTATAAATAATTGCCGTTCCCCCTCTCTCTTTTCTTTCCTTGGCGCTCTAAGAAAGCGGGAAGCCGCGCTTCGCGTCTATAGCGTCTTGACGGTAGATAAAAATATTGCCTCTGCCACAAAATATACGATCATAAATCCCCCCCACACACTGTTTCTAAATCAGCAGGAGTGTTGCAATTAAAAAGCACATTACGGTCACTCACAGGCAGTTCGCGGACATGACAGTTGGCCAGCCAGCCCTGAAAAGACCGGCCCCCCTGGCGGATATACTCAGTGAGCAGCGGCAGACAGGCGAGCCGGTAGAAACCGCATAAAGGCTGCCAGACACCCTCATCTCTAGGTAAAAGTACCATAACATCAGAGTCGGCACCAGCCAGCAGGCCCATCCACTCCCGCAACACCTCAACCCGCAACCGAGGCAAATCGCAAGCCAGCGCCAGCACCCATTCAGTTTGCACTTGCGCCAGTCCTTGGGCGAACCCCACAAGTGGTCCGTGGGGTTCCGTCTCTCCGGGCAAAGGAACTTCTCGAATAAACAGGCAGCTAGCAGGCAGGATATCGCCGTATCTTTCCGGCCAGAAAGTCACCACATAAACCCGAGAAGCGCACTCAAAGGCGATGTCACAAACCTGCCGCAGCAGGGGAACGCCTTGAGGGGCGAGTCTGGCTTTATCCTGACCCATGCGGGAACTTTGGCCACCGGCCAGCACAATCGCAGATAGCTGCATAGCGCTAATATTTTGTAGCATAGATAACACGAATACCTCAGACAGTCACGCCTAATTTTAAGTTTTTTTAACTGAGTAATGAGCGCGATAGTCAAGCAAGATATCTGAGTGACGCTCCCCACCGGCAGTGTGCGCTGGTAACACCGGCAAAAAAGCCGCCCTTCACCCCAGGTAGCGCCGGCAACTCGGGCAGTGTTACCGTACAAATACTGGCCGTCGCCAGCCAAATCACGGAGGGCTTTCGAGCGGAGGCAAAAATGAAAGGGGCAAATGAACAGTTAGAAATCAAAGTGCACGGAGCCATAGAGGCGTTAATCCAAGCCAATGAAAAACTGCTGGTGGAAATTGCCGAGCGCCAGTGGACAGAAGCAGCGCTGCGCACCTCAGAGGCAGAACTGCGAGCACTTTTAGCAGCAATGAACGATATCATACTCGTCTTGGACGCCGGGGGACGATATCTCAAGATAGCGCCCACGAATCCCTCGCTTTTGCACAAACCGGCTAGTGAACTTATCGGGCGAACGCTGCACGAGGTTTTTGAGAGAGCGCCAGCTGACACGTTTCTCGGCTACATTGAGCAAGCGTTACAAAACAGCCAGACCGTCAGTGCCGAATACAGCCTGCAAATCGGGGACAGGTTAGTGTGGTTCGCGGCCAGCATTTCCCCAATGGTAGCAGACACGGTAATCTGGGTGGCGCGGGACATCACGGAGCGCAAGCTGGTGGAGGAAGCCCGGGTCGAGGAGCGCAACTTCGTCTCTGCAGTGCTGGACACTGCCGGTGCCTTGGTGATGGTTCTCGATCCGCTGGGGCGAATTGTCCGTTTTAACCGCGCTTGCCAGCAAACATCTGGCCACTCAGCAGCGGAGGCAATCGGGCGGCATTTCTGGGAATTGTTCTTGCTTCCTGAGGAGGTGGAGCCGGTACGCGCCATCTTTGAGAACCTCAGCATCCGACAGTTCCCCAGCCAGCCGCCCCTGTCGCCCAATGGCTGCCCCCTAACCCAGGCCAGTGACAATTGGCCGGCTCTTGACAAAACGCAGGAAAATTTGTGTACAAATTGTACACAAATCTTGGCCAACCAGCCGCCCCTGTCGCCCAATGGCTGCCCCCTAACCCAGGCCAGTGACAATTGGCCAGCTCTTGACAAAACGCAGGAAAATTTGTGTACAAATTGTAC
>JALOOK010000546.1 GCA_025454445.1 Oscillatoria sp. Prado101
TAGTTGGGCTTTAGCCCAAAAGGTTCGTAGTTGGGCTTTAGCCCAAAAGGTTCGTAGTTGGGCTTTAGCCCAAAAGGTTCGTAGTTGGGCTTTAGCCCCTAGGTTCGTAGTTGGGCTTTAGCCCAAAAGTTCGTAGTTGGGCTTTAGCCGCGACTGCCTCCTATCTCCACCAAGCAGCATTATTAGCTTAACACCTTACCTTCTATGCTATCACATCAGGAAACACTATGCAAAGCAAAACATTAAAAATATTGTTGTGGCTTATTGGTCTGTCAGTGGCAATTGCCGCGCTCGCGATCATTGTGGCGAACTTACTTGCCATTCAGCCCGAAAAAGAAATCGAGCAGGCTAAGGCAGCCTTTCTCAGCAAGTATCCCAAAACTGAAGACAGCCCCTCGGCGGTAAAGTTAAAGGAATTGGCAAGTAAACTTGGACTGAAGGGGGTTGTAGTAGTCAAAGGACAAGCTCAAATAAATGTCTCAGAAGCTGACAATAAGGCTTTTCAAGAAATTCACTACGACCTGAGTAAGTACATAACCGCCCAAGTGGAAAGACCGACAGACGAGATAGATGTTCCGCCAGAGAAATTGCGCCGCTATCTAAAATCAAAAGAGGCTGCCTTAGCCGCCATCCGCACCCATGTTTTGAAAAGTGAAGTGCCCCGCTGGGCGACAGATACCAGCCTAATAGAAACAGCAGATATTGATCAGCCACCGGAAAGTTACCTGAATGCGGTCAACATCGAAAATCTCCAAAAGCTTCTCGCTCTGGATATTCTGGATAAAAATCGGCTGGGTCAAACTAAACCCATGTTGGAGAGTCTGGAAGTCTCCTGGAAGCTGAATCAGTCTTTGCGGAATACTATTATCCCTCTAGGGAATAGCATTATCACAGCCAGCATACATGCGGGGGTGATGCGAAAACTCAATGGACTGCCTCCTGAGTGGCAGCAGCGCCTCCTGGAACACGATTACCTAAAATCAATTTTACCGTCTCTGGAGGGAAGAGTTTTTTTTGGTTATCAATTTCTAAAAAATGCCAACCTGCGCCAGATATATTTATATTATTCTCTCAGCACAGAATATCGCGAAAATAAATTCTTGATATTGAATCCACTTATATGGTTAGGGCCGCTGGGCAATACTTACTGGCGCTTAGCTGCAATTGACACCGCAAAAGTTGGCAGAGAAATGTCCGCTAAACTCTCCGGAGAAAACGTCTGCACGTTTGAGATGGATTCCGCATCCGACAAGTTAGCGTGGTGGAACCAATTTGGCAAGCTCGCAATACCCGACTTTCTGTATGAGTGGAGAAAACCGGGCAGAGTTATGCTAGAGTTGGAAATGACCCAAAAAATTATGCAAGCGAAGGAATGGGCAGCAAAACAGGGGAAATGGCCGCAGTCGCTTCCGGGCTTGGAGTCGTCTGTCTGCGCCGGTTATAAATGGATTTACAAAGTCTCGCCGGATGGCACTATGTCGATTTCGTTGAGCGAGATACCGGAGTGGTTGAAGAAAGCTACAGGAGTTCCTCTCACTTCCAGTGCTAAGCTAAAATGAACCGCCAGGGGTGCCGGTGACGCCAATCATCTTCTCTCGTTTCCAAACACCGTCTGGGAGCGAGAAACCGGGGGGAAGCGCGGGAACATCCCAACAAACCCGGTTCCAGGTATTACTTAACTCACACCCCAGCCTTCGCGCTATTTTTAACTGAAAATTCCTGCCTCAAGCGAGCGATTACTGTGTTCGGTTCCGCCCGTTCAAGAATGTCTTGAATCACGGTGTCCGGGCCGCTTGGGCCCCAAGTGCAGCCCCGTTCCAAGTACACTTGCGCCGCTTGACCTACGGTGTAGGTGCCGTAACCGGCAAGGGAAGCTTGGGCTATCGCCGCACCGGCATAAGCGGTAATCCCCGCCGGGGCGAGGGCGGCTGCAGTTTTGCCGGCACCAAACAGCAAACTGCTGCCCATTTCCCCCAGCAGCAACCCACCGGCACTGAAGATTATTTGCTTCCAAAGTTTGCCAGCTTGGTAGCCGGTCATCGGCAAACCGTACAGCCGCGCCAAAGAGCGAATTAGAATTAAATCCGCGACTGTGCCGGCGAGCAAATCCAAGAAGGCAATCGGATTGAGCGCCACTGCTACGGCTTTGTATTTGGCAAATTCCCAGATCAGGTCTTCGGCTTGTTTTTGGCGGGATTCTACTGTTTTACCGGCAATGGTTGCTTGGGCGTCTCTGGCTTGCATCAGGGCGTTGAGCGCCAGGAGTGAGCGCCCTTCGCGGTTGAGAATGTCGAGGATTTTGTCTTTGAGTTCGCTGATTTGGGGTGCCAGTGTTTCCCATTCGTGGGTGATGCGCCCATCGGGCCACTCGACGCGCACCGACAGGGGTGCCGGTTCTGCAGCTACCATTACAATCTCATCGGGAGATGGGGAATTAGCAGCTTGGATTTCATTTGAAAATTGTTCCGCCCGCACACCGGCTGCTAGCTGTTGCAGCTGCTGGTAAATAGCTTGCCGGTCCTGTTCGGGATAGAGGTCAATTTTGTTAAAGACTAAAATCACCGGCTTCTGGGTTTGGCGCAGTTCGCAGAGGGCTTGATATTCGGTGCGCGTGATGTCGCCGGCGACGACAAACAAAATCAAGTCGGACTGGCGGGCGACTTCTCTGGCCATTTTGGCCCGCTGTTGGCCGTCCACTTCGTCCAATCCGGGGGTGTCGATTAATTCGACTTGCACTTTGCTGTCGGGGTGGGGCGTCCAGCGCACGGAACGTGGCCATTGAGTGACGCCGTTGATCGGGCCGGTTTGCAGGATTTTTTGGCCCATGAGGGCGTTCAAGACGGCTGATTTGCCACGACTGACTAACCCGAAGGCGGAAATGCGAATTACGCTGCAGTCGAGTTTGGAGAGGATGCCGGTCAGGATATCCAGCTGTTTCTGCAGGGCGG
>JALOOK010000547.1 GCA_025454445.1 Oscillatoria sp. Prado101
TGCCTTTTGAAGGCACCAGCCGGCGGGGATTTGCTGTGTGGGAAGCTTGGCGCGGGGTTTGAGAGCCGAGGGAGCCGGTGAAATTTTCAGGTTCGCCCTGGGAAAGGGACAAAAAAGCTTCTCGGGCGGCTGCTTGTTCAGCGGCTTTGATAGAGCGCCCCTGTCCCTCACCGAGGCGGCGTCCGTCGAGGTAGACTACAGCGGTGAAGCGGTGGGCGTCACCGTGAAGCTGCTTGGTTTCCTCAACCCGATAGACCGGCAAAGCCTTGTAGCGAGCTTGAGTCCATTCCTGGAGAGCGGCTTTGTAATTTTGGCGAGCGGGATCGGTGCGGATTTCAGCCGCTCGCTGCTGGAAGTGAGAGTCCAGCCACGGGCGCACCAGATCGAGGTTGTGCGTGCTCAGGTAAAGCGCCGCCAGCACAGCTTCCAAAGAGTCCGCCAGACGCGACTCACAGCCGGCGGCGTCACCGGCGGCGCTGGCGGAAACTAGCAAATAGCGCTGCAAGCCATAGCTTTCTGCTATAGTAGCCAGAGTGCGGTCGCTGACCAGCACAGAACGAATCGCCGCAAATTCCCCCACCGAAAAGTTGGGATAGGTTTCTAACAAAAACTCAGCCGCCGCCAGCCGCACCACGGCGTCTCCAACGAACTCCAGCTGCTCGTAATTGGCATTCGGTGAAATCGTCGGGTGAGTCAGCGCCAAGTCGAGCAGATCCCACAACACCTGCACCCCTTCGGGGAGTCCCAATTTTTGTGTGAATTTCTGTAACTGTTTTTGCCGGTGAGGATGGGTAAGAGCCATTGAGGAGTTTGAATTTTAGATTTTAGAGTGTAAATTCAAAATTATATCTGACTTTTGCCAACTCGGATTTTAGCATCCAAAAACTTGAAAAAAGGAGAGAGCAAGTCATAAGCCGGGTTCTGTTTTCTAGGCTGAACTCAGCCTAGAAGGCAGTTATCTATCTGGGACGCCTGTTACCAGACGCCTCTAGCGGTACTCTTGGGCGGAACGGGTAAAAGACCAACCGTCGTTCCTTCGACCTTGCTCCCAACCGGGGTTTACCTAGCCAGCGCCTCTCGACGCTGCTGGTGCGCTCTTACCGCACCCTTGCACCCTTACCTGTAAGTAGGGGTGGGGCGAACCCCATCCCACTCCATCGGCGGTATGTTTCTGTGGCACTATCCTCACGGTCACCCGCACTGGGCGTTACCCAGCAAGTTTGGTCTTTCGGGAGCCCGGACTTTCCTCAGACCGGCATAACGCCAGCCCGCAACCGCCAGCGCCTACTCTCTCCTTATTTCTATTTTATTGCACAGGGAGTGTTTGTGGGTGGCTGGTGCGGGAATCTGGAAGGTGGGTGGGGGGTCTGGGAAAAGCGAGCTGAACGCCGGTGGGGAGTTTTGGTTTCACCGGCACCCCAAACCGCGCCGGTGGAAGCCCCAGCGCCCGCATGAGAATTTGTACTTGCTGGTGAGGATTTTAACCGGTTCTGGGAAATTTTCGGGCCCTGAGCCAAGAAACCGGGTTTCTGTAAAGGTTTCTGGCACCCTGCGTGTTTGGAGCGAAGAAACCCGGTTTCTTTAAGAAACCGGGTTTCTGTAACGGTTTATAGGCCCTGCGGTCTTAACAATTCGTTGAGAAATCAGCTCTAAGCCAGCTTTTGGCGCTACCTTTTTAAATCAGTATGGACGGTTGAGAAGTTCTCGAACCAGCCGCGACGCTTAAAGAAGTAGATCAGACTGGCAGCAATTGCTATCATAACAGACCAGCAGAAGAGGTAGCCTAAAGGCCAGTTTAGCTCTGGCATATTCCAAGGGGATTTGTCTGTATTGAAGTTCATGCCGTAGATCCCGGCAATAAAGGTTAAGGGGATAAAAATGCTGGACATCACGGTGAGGAACTTCATCACCTCGTTCATCTTATTGCTGATAGAAGACAGATAAACATCCATCAGCCCGCCCGCCAGTTCCCGGTAGGTTTCCACCATATCCATCACCTGAACTGCGTGGTCGTAACAGTCGCGCAGGTAAATTCGCACGTCCGCACTAATCAAAGTGCTGCCATCTCGGATCAGGGTATTAATCGCATCGCGCTGCGGCCAAATTGCGCGGCGCAGAGCCAGCAACTCCCGCCGGATTTGATAGATTTTTTCTAGGGTGTTTCGGGTGGGGTTAATCACCACTTCATCTTCTAATTCCTCAATGCGCTCGCCATAGTCTTCCAAGACTGGGAAAAAGCCATCGACAATTGAATCGAGCAGGGCGTAGGCTAAGTAATCTGGCCCTCGCTGGCGGATAGTGCCCTTGCCGGCGCGAATGCGATCGCGCACCGGCTTAAAGCAATCGTGTTCGGCTTCCTCCTGAACTGTAAGCAGGTAATGTTTCCCTAAAATGAAACTGACTTGCTCAATCCAGAAGCCCCGACTCTTTTCTTTCGGCATCACCATCTGGGCAATAATCAGCAGATGGTCTTCGTGATCCTCCACTTTAGGGCGCTGGGGAATGTTGACGATATCTTCCAGGACGAGGGGGTGCAACTTGAAAACCTGACCCAGCTGACGCCAATTCTCTTCATTGCCCAAACCCATGACATCCACCCAAGAAACCGACTCGGTATCCAGGTAAGGAATGCAGGCTAAGGGGGTTTCCAAATGCGTGCGGGTGGCGCTAGTCTGGCTGTAGTCAATCAATACTATCGTCGCCGGTGAGGCGTCTGGCGGAAGCCGGAGGGTTCCCGGCGAACTCCCCGGTTCGTCATAGAAGTATTCAAAGTAATCCTCTTCTTCCTCGGCGGGTTGGGTGGGGAGTCTGGAAGGCGAAAAGCGGTTTTCTACCATGCTGTTTGACTTGGACAAGATTGCTTAGTGCGATCTTAAGCGATTTTGTTTCACTTTCGGACACCACCGCACAGCCGCCGCCGGTGAGGGCGTCGCCAGCCGGTA
>JALOOK010000148.1 GCA_025454445.1 Oscillatoria sp. Prado101
AACAAATCAGCAAACCGGCCTGTCCTGCTCAGCAGAATCTGATTTTTCCGGATATTTATAGCCCCGTAGAGAAAAGAGAATTGGTAGATGCACCCTGATTGATGGTCTCGGCTTTATACAGGCCGGGATTATTTTTTTTCATGCTCAGGTCGAATTTAAAATTATTATCCTCTCCCCTTTCCCTCGATATATCGCCGAAGCAGGCTGTTTTTACCCTGACTAAACCCTGAGACGATTCCCTTTCTTGAACAAATCAGCAAACCGGCCTGTCCTGCTCAGCAGAATCTGATTTTTCCGGATATTTATAGCCCCGTAGAGAAAAGAGAATTGGTAGATGCACCCTGATATAGCCCCGTAGAGAAAAGAGAATTGGTAGATGCACCCTGATGAACTTCCCCGCCCGAACCGGGCGGGGTTTTTTATTTCCCACTAAGGCGGGGGAACAAGCCTAGCAACTATTAAAATCGGAGAAACCGGGTTTCTTTTTGGGAAAGAAACCCGGTTTCTTAACCCAGGCACGCCCCCCAAGGGGGCGAGCGGGAGCGACAAAACCTACTGAATCACTTCAAAGGTTTTCACCTCCAGAACCGGCCCAATCATGGCCAAGGTCATCAAGTCCTTTCGCACCTCACCCGTGACTCTGACTTTCTGGCCAGATTTGAACAGGTCTTTAGGAGCGCCCTGGAGGATTTCGTAGGATTTGTTATCGGAGGTGACTAGGGCCCAGGTTCCGGGTCCGAAGCTCTTGCGCTCAATGGTGCCCTCAACAGTGACGCTCATACCGGCTCCACCTCGGTTTTCAGGGCCAGACGCGCCAGCCCGTAACACAGTAAGGCATTGACAGCCAGGAAGGCGCGGGCGGCGACACCGGCACCCAAGCCCCAGACTGCCGGCGAGATGGCGGCGCTGATGGCCAGACAGCTGGCAGCGCCGATCGCCGTGCCGATGGCCAGCCACTTCCACTGCCGGTGTCCCAGCAGCAGCAGCACGAGGGCCAGGGGAATGGCGACGCTGGCAAAAATGGGATTCAGGGTGCTGCTTCCAGAGATGGCACCTCCGAGTTCAGGAATGGAGCTGCCCATGACGCGGAATGGCCACTGGGGCAGGTCAAAGATGTAGAAACCGCGCAGGAAGAACAGTCCAGAACTGCCGGCAATCAGCCCGCTGCCAAAAGTCCAGTTCCAGCGGAAGGGGAAGTAATTGCGCAAGAACCAGGCGAGCAGGTAAGATCCGAGCACCATAGCAATCTTGGGCAGCAGGGCCACAGCACCGCCGTCAATCCAGAAGCGGGGGTTGAGATAGCCGTTATCGCGCAACCAGCGGAAGAAGTCGCGGAAGGTGATTTGCCCCTTGGTAGCCAGCTGAACTGCAGCGGCGGCGTCCAGTTTGCCGGCACCAAAGTGGTTGAGGGGATCGTCTGTGACTGCCAGCGCTGACTGCTTGAGGACGTTTTCGATGTCGTCCGGATCTTGAACGCCGGAGGCTTTGATCAGGGCGGCGACACCGGCAACGTGGGGGGCTGCCATGCTGGTGCCCTGGTAGGCGGCAAAGATGGATTCGCCGGTTTCGGGGTTAATGGTGTTTTGCAGGATGCCGCCGAGATCGCCTTCGCGGGTGCTGCCGCCGGGGGCGGCGATGTCCACACCGGCTCCGTAGTTGGAGTAGAAGGCTTTTTGCCCGCTAGCGTCAAGGGCGGCGACGCCGATCGCGTGGGGGTAGCGGGCGGGGTAGGCGGCGGAATTTTCGTCTTCGTTGCCGGCGGCGGCGATGATGGTGACGCCTTTGCCGTGGGCGTAGTTGATGGCTTCAAGCATGACTGCCGACTCGCCGCCACCGCCCAAGCTCATGTTAATTACGTCTGCGCCGTTGTCGGCGGCAAATTTGATCGCTTCGGCAATGTCGGCGACGGTGCCCCCGCCGTAGGCGCTGAGGACTTTCAGGGGCATGATCTTGGCTTCGTAGGCGATGCCGGCGACGCCGTAGCCGTTATTGGTGGACTGAGCGATCGTGCCGGCGACGTGGGTGCCGTGCCCGTTGTCGTCGGTGGCTTCTTCTCTGTCGTTAACAAAGTCGTAGCCGGGGACGAATTGGGTGTTTTGCAAGTCTGGGACGCGACTGACGCCGGTGTCAATTACGGCAACGGTGGTGCCACTCCCTTTGGTGTCGTCCCACGCCCGCTCTATGTTGATGCTGCGCAGGTTCCACTGCTTGCTGTAGTCTGGATCGTTGGGAGTCTGGAAGGCTTTATACTGGTAGTCGGGTTCTATGTATTCGGTGTATTTTGCTACCTCCGATTTTTTCAGGGTGTTGAGCAACTCCTGGTTGCCTCTAACGATGTACAGGTGGTCAGCGCCTGAGAATTCGCTGTTGAGGCGGGGCGCAACATGATATTTTTGTGCTATCTCGCTCAGCTCGCTCTGTATCTGGGTTGCTGGGATATCCTCGCGGAAATCCAGCACAATTGTATCAAACGTTCCTTGGTTGGCCAGACCCTTGAAGTTAAACAAGGCCCAGCATATGCCAATTATAAATAAGCAGGGAAGGAAAAATTTTCTCATAGAAACCCTTCAGCTGTTGTGCTGGTATCTCTCCACGATAGCTTAATTTATGACCAGATGGGGCTTTTGTTGCGAAACATTTACAGTTTTCTTTTCCGGTTTTATGGTATTTTTCGGTAATGCCCCCGGTTTTAGATTGTTTGTCGGAGCGCTTGCTGCGGATTAATTATGGAAAGAGGTCTGTTGTGGCTGCCCCTGCTTGGCATTTTTATCTGGCTGGCTTGGGCCGGCTGGAATGAGTATCAAAAAGTCGAGGCTTATCGCGCTTGGGCGAAAAAGTTTCAGCGGGCTAAGTACGACATTTATGCGGTTCTCGGAGAGGACGGCAGCCAGCTTGTCTGGGGCAAGCCGTCACGAAAGGGCCCAGTAGATTTGCAAACGTTTTCGCTCAAAGACGTGCGATCGCTGCAGCTGCTGGTGGGCGGCAAGCCCGCTTCTCTGCAAGCGCCGCCGGCATCAGGGGGTGCGATCGCGCTGTTATTTGTGTTGGAGTCCGGGGAGCAGGTGCGCGTCCCTTTCACGGAGATAGCCCTTGCCGCTGAGTGGGGCTCGCACTTGCAGCAGGAATTGCAGCGGTATTGTCCGCCCGGTTGAAACTTGCGGTGACGGGCCCGGGCCGGAACGCCTGACCGGCGCGTGTGGCAATGGCTGCGCCGTTGCGCCCCTTTCAGCTGTGTGTGGCCATTTGGCAGTTCTTTGTTATCGACTGCACACGATCATATTTTTGATAAAAGTTTTACTTTGGCGAGCTGCCGCGAACAATCCTTTTGACAGAGACACCTTTGACAGTGGCCACTGTCTGTGGGATGGTTGGATGCGCCAGCGGAACAATCAGGCGCACCGGCACGATCGCGAGCTCAGTATGGTAACAGCAGTTGGCGCAATGCCTGGATGCCGCAGGCTGCCGGTGGCGAAAAGGTTGACTCGGGGTTGGGCTTAAGGCAATCTGGACATCGCCGCAGTTTCCCGGATTCAGGAATTCTAATTTTCACCTCTGTCTCGGGTGACTGCGCTGCGCTATCCTTTGAGAATTAAGGGGCAGAATGCCAGACGGTCTGCGGAAGGCCCTCAGCTGCCAGATTGGTATCGCCTGTTACCCGATTTTACCAATACGGATTACTTAACCGACGGGTGGAGCGATGTTTTTGCCCGGATGGAGGAGGGTGAGCACAGGAGGCTCTGGAGCGTGCGAGTTAGCGTTCAGGGGGTGAGCGATTCACAGGAGAGCGAAAAGCATGTAACTAATATAAAAGTGGCTAGCCGGCGAAAAGCAGATCGAAAGCGTGAGAGTAAAGGTCCGTGCGCTCTGGAGCGAGTCTGGCTCAAGCCTCGGATTGCGCGGTATATGCCTCAGGCACAATCTGTGAGGGGGGCGAGCCAGGTGTCAGATGTGCCGGTGCGCGCAGCGAACCCCTACAATAAAGCAGGCGTGGTGCAATGGCGACACCGTTAAGGGTGCTGTGGGCGGATCTGCCTTGATGTTGCCGGTGTTTCAGGGCAACGTTTCACAGTACAATTGGATAACCTATCGGAGATGCGGAAATGGTCTGGAATTGGCTTAAGAACGTAGGTAAAGGAGTCTCGGGTTCGGCAAAGCTTGGGGGGGACACCCAAATGTATATGGCTGCTGAGAAGCAAGCAGAAAGCACATCCCTCAGCCTTCCGGAAAATCCGGCTTTGGCAGAGCAGCGGCAGGAAATGCAGGTCGCACAGCTGAAGCTTCAGTATTTACAGCAAACTGAAAATCAAGAAGGTCAGGGATGGCTGGCAGAGCCCGGTCAGGAACTGGCCAAAGAACTGCCTGAGAAAATTTCGGCTTGGCAACCCTGGCAGGGGGGGGCAAATTATGAAGGCGCTAAGGATCTGCAAGAGAAATATCACAAGTTTCAGGGGGAACTTGCGAAACTCAATCACGAACGGGCGAAAGAACTGCAAGAGTTTATTCAGAGAGTTCAAATCGCCATCAGCGAAAAAAATATGGATTTTCAGCGGTGGCGCTGGGAAGAAGAGAAAGCTCTCCAGTTACAAGTGCTGGAGCTGAACCACGAACTCCAGCGCTCTCTGGCTAACTATCAGAAGGAAACTTCGCTGAAGCTGGTGGAGGAACAAAAAAGGCTGGAAAATTCGCCGATTTGGTTAGTCGCTTCCGATCTCCTAAACTCGCATCCTAATGAGGAGGTGATGCCTTTGCGAATTTTCTTCGCCCCGCCTAAACTTCAGTTTGAGCGCCTGGAAAAGGCGGCGGTTGCCGGCAAAGATTTCCCAGACATTGAGCTAACTTTAGCGGAAGGGCTGCGGCAATTTTTGCGGGACTATTCCGCACAGGGCCGACCGGTAGACTTTTTAGCCGGCGCTTGGGTGAGCAAAACTTATCACAGTGAAGCGAGTATCAAAGCGCTGTTTTCCGCTCTGAAATCTGAGCCGACTTTGGTGCTGGAATCGGAAGTGGATGGGAATTATCTCAACTTCCGGGTTGCCTACTGGAGTTTGAATTGGCCAAAATATCGCTATGACCCGGTGCTCTCCCGGCTGCCTTATCGGGATATCCTGTATGAAGCGGCAAAAGCTCGCGCCCGCAAGTGGCCGGAAACAAGGGCCAAGTTGGTGGCTGCAGGGGAAGCGCCAGAGGAAGTTGACCGACTTTATGGCGGGGAGAATCTGAAAAATTGGCAAATCTTGCAGCGGGAGGTGAGATTCAGAGAAGCGGGGATTGATAGCAGCGAGGTGGAGTTCAGCTATATTGTCACCCGGAAAGATTTTGAGGAACTGTGCCAGTTTTTAATCATTTGCCACTGCTTGTTTGCCGGCTTGGTGGCGGATGAATACTTTCTGTTTGAGTACAATCTGCCGCCGGTGCTGCCCCAGCTGATTCCTGGGCTGACTGAAAATGTGCCGGACAGGGAAGGGGTGCGGGATATCATTGAAGCGGTTGTGCTGTACAATTACCATATCTATGAAGCGCTGGAAACTCAGCGCCCTGCTTTGGTGCCCGACTTGGCTCTGGACTGGGCGCGGAGTTTGTCGCATTTGCCGAATAAAGCTTGGGCGAAGGGGCGCGTGGTGTATTCGGTGCAGTCTTGGCTGAAACAGAACGGGCTGTCGCAACCGCAGGAGTTTGAGGGTTTGCTAGATGCCCTGGAGTCGGCGCTGAAAGTCGCAGATGTGCCTTATGTTGAGAAGCTGAATGAGTGTCTGGCAGCTGTTGGGGAAAGTCGCCGCCTGAGTGTGATAGATGCTTGCTACAATCGGGGGTTGAGCCGGTGCAAGCTGGGAGAGTATAAAGCTGCGATTGCGGATTTTGATCAGGCGCTCCACCTGAATCCCAAGTGGGCGGAAGCTTACTACAACCGGGGGCGTGCCTACGAACAATTGGAAGAGTACGAGCGGGCAATTGAGGACTACACGCTGGCGCTGCGGACGAATCAGAACTGGGCGGTTGCCTACTGCCAGCGCGGCAATGTCTATTACAAAATGGGGCAGTACGAGACAGCGATTGCTGACTACGATCGGGCGCTGACTGTCAACCCCAACTTGTCTGAGGCGATCAGCAACCGGAATCTTGCCCGGGGTGTTTGGGATGAGATAAAACGCAAGGAGGAAGATCAGCGCAAACGGCGCTTGGAAGCGGCTGCGGTTGCCCACACGCTCACGGGGCATTCCAGCACGGTTTGTTCGATCGCTATCAGCCCCGATGGGCAGACGCTTGTGAGTGGCAGCTGGGACAACAGCATCAAGATTTGGAAGTTGAACACCCGGGAGGAAATCCGCACGCTGATGGGGGATTCCAAGTGGGTTCTTTCTCTGGCGATCAGCCCTGATGGGAAAACGCTTGTCAGTGGCAGTGCTGACAGCGTTATTAAGGTTTGGGAGCTGAGTACGGGGCAGGAAATTCGCGCCCTCAAGGGGCATTCTAGCTGGGTTCGCTCTCTGGCAATCAGTCCGGATGGGCAGCTGCTTGTGAGTGGCAGTGAGGACAACACGATTAAGATTTGGAAGCTGCATACTGGGGAGGAAATTCACACCCTGAAGGGGCATTCTAGCTGGGTTCGTTCTCTGGCGATCAGCCCGGATGGGCAGACGCTTGTCAGTGGCAGTGATGACAGCACGATTAAGTTGTGGAATCTCAGTACAGGGCAGGAAATCCGCACCTTTAAGGGGCATTCTAGCTGGGTTCTCGCTCTGGGCATCAGCCCGGATGGGCAGACGCTCGTGAGTGGCAGTGATGACAGCACGATTAAGATATGGAATCTCGGTACAGGGCAGGAAATCCGCACGCTCACGGGGCATTCTGGCAGCGTTTTTTCTCTGGCGATCAGCCCGGAAGGGCAGACGCTCGTAACTGGCGGCGGTGACAGCACTATCAAGATTTGGCAGCTGAGTACCGGGCAGGAAATCCGCACGCTTACGGGGCATTCCAACTGGGTTCTTTCTCTGACTATCAGCCCGGATGGGCACAACTTGTTTAGTGGCAGCAGTGACAGCACTATCAAGTTTTGGCAGCTGGCGTGACAGGGTTTTTAGCTTGGGGCCATAAATCGGGTTTCTTGCTGTAGGAGTTCTCAGTTTTCCTGCTGCCCCAGCACCAGAAACCCGGCTTCTTGGACTTGGTGCCAGAAACCGGGTTTCTTTCTCTAGAATAGTTCTGTCTTTCTGCTGAAACCTCACAAGAAACCCGGTTTCTTTGAGTTGCACTTTTATATGGGTTTTCAAACGCACTACTACTTCTTGAGGTTACTGCAGATAAGCTCACCGGCACCATTTGGCTGGAACGGCACAGCCGTTCCATCTTTGCGCACTCTCACCCGCTGGCGACAGTTGTATACCTCAATTGGCCTTTTAACCCCATCGACACTAACGGCTGCTCGATATTCCCAGTAATTCTTGGCGCTTCGCTTGATACTGAGGATACAAATTACGCGCTCGTTGGAGTGCCGGCAGAAAGACGCCTCAGCTGGGAGCGCGACTGAAAACGATAGGGCCAGCACCAGCAGCAGAGCAATGTATTTCCCCATGCCTGAAATCAATCGCCTCCTCAAAATTATACCGTGCTGCCAATTATTATAGCGTTTTTCGGATGAGTGAGGTACTGAGAAACCCGGTTTCGTCAAAGTTACCGGGTTTCTGGAGTGTAGTTGGCAATCAATTCTTGAAGTCGAGTGGCTCCCCCCGGAACGCCCCAGAATTATCTGGTGTGTTGGGGCTTTTCAAAATGCCGGCACTCCCAGATAGTAGGCGACCGGCTCCACCCGTGTCAAGCAGATTTTGCCCGCTCGGCATAATTAAGATAGAATGATAATAGCCAATTAGGAGAGAGGAATATGAGCTTAATTATTTCAGATGACACGTTACGCGCCTGGGACATGACAGAAGAAGAGTTCAAGCTGGAACTTGCTGTCATGCTTTTCCAAGCCTGCAAAATGGCCGTGGGACGCGCTAGCACGCGCTTCGGGTATGGAGAAAGCCCAGTTCTGCGAGTTGCTGAAGTCTCGCCAAATTCCGCTCTATTACTACGATGTAGAAGATTATGAACAAGACATTAAGAACCTGCGGGAGTGGGGAAGACTGTGACTGCAGTAATAAGCGACACCTCGCCTATAACTAGCCTAGCAGCGATTAGCCGGCTTAGCCTGCTGCAACAGCTATATGGCAGTATGATCATTCCCGAAGCGGTTTACCGGCAACTTAGGGGAGTGGGCATTCCCGTACCCGGTACGGTGGAAGTGCAGACGTTAGATTGGATTCGGATGGGGCGGGTAGCAAACCGCACCCTGGTGACAGAACCTGGCGTGCCAAACCGGCAAGTCACCTTTGCCACCCAAAAAATGGCCAGCGAGCAATGGGTTGCCAGCACAGCAGGCATGCTGTAATATGGGTGTATTATACAAACCAGTACGTTGGGACTTTGGCACGAGCCATGAATACCCCCTTGTCCGACAATTTCGATCACAGTAACCCTTCGCCCCTCGATGGTTTGATGCAGTCGCTGGGTTTAGATTCCCACCAACACGGCGACGCTCAATATCCTGACTCCCATTTGGGCGATCCTGGGCAACTGCACCCTCCCCATCACGACTTGTTTAACTCTGGTTACGATTCTGGGCAACCGGCACATCACCGCAATTCCGGCGATTCAGGCATTCCCGATTTCACCTCTAGCTGGGGTGATTCTGGCGCATTTGCCTTTAATGATTCAGCCGGCGGACACCAGACGAGCTGGAATGACGCTCACCCGCCAGATTCGCAAAATTACCTATCGTATTTTAGCAATTTTGACCCTCACCAGCAACCCTCCCATCAGGATTACTCGGCCCCCGACTCTCACAGCCATGATTGGGCTGGTATGCTGGAACATGGGGCTAACACGCGCAACTTGGCCAGCGAGCTGAACGTGATGAACTGTTCAGACGACCGCTATCCTTAGACTACTATAAATAACAGTGGCGATGTGTACAAGCATACGTCGTCTTACAGTGACAGCCAATATGCCGGTTATGTGCGCGACCGCTCGGTGTACAATTCCAGTAATGATTACTTGGGATTTACAACTCGGCTGGCGTGGAGGTTTTTGAAACCACAAAGGGGGTTGTGGGCGGGGCGGCTTATATGCTTCTCGTTTATCTGGGCGGCGTTCAGTAGGATTTGTCGTGTCCAGTTTTTCTGGAGAGACGCGGGTGTTTGCCGCGTGCTTCCAGCCCAAAATATCTGTACGCAGT
>JALOOK010000149.1 GCA_025454445.1 Oscillatoria sp. Prado101
AGAGTGATATACACGCTCAGTTGTCGCTTGATCAGGGGAAACCCCTTCCCGGATTTCCAGGTCAAATTCAAGATACTGTCTTTCTTCTTCGTAAATAATCCGGGCGCGGTACAGTCCAGTGAGAATGTCCTGCAGTTCTTCGCATTTGACCGCCGCGTCCAGCATGTATTCCATGAGATTAGAGCCGCCAAAGATTAGGCAGCTGTCTCCCCGCCCGGTAACAGCTAGCAAATCCGGCAGCTGGTCGCTGGCATCTGAAAGAATCTTCACTAGGGTTGCATCCTCATAATTCAGCATATCCGAGGTGAGAATGGCGTGTTTCAATTCTTTCCAACTGTATAAAGCTACCCGGTCATAGAGCATGTAGCGTACTAAGGGAATTCCTTGCCAGCGGGTAACGCAAAGGTGCCGGTCAACAATTTCCAGGTAAATGTCACTAACAAACAAATGAAAAAAGTGAGGTGTGGGAGATTCTATGCCCAGGTAATTAGCGAGAGCGCTGTTTCGATAAAGTAATTTTCGCAGGGTTACAGAAGCCAGGGATTCCGCTCCTAGTGTCCCCGTATCGGCGCTGGCGTAAAGGGAAAACATAAATCGTGAGTTCTCCCCTACCCCAGCACGCTTCTGGAGAGAAGCTCGCACGCTCTCTGGAAAAGGTTCACCCGTAACAATATACCTGATTTTACTGAAGGGAATAGCTTGCTTAAACTGATTCGCCTTGAGGTTTAGATAAGAGATTGTTGAGGGAACGAGAAACAGGATAAATTGCTCCACAAAGGGATTCATTTTGCAGATAATTTCGAGAATTTCATCGGGAGAACTGCCCGGTGAAAATACCCAAAACGGATAAGGCGTATCGAGCGCTATATTTTTCAAAGCCCAGGAAAAATAATTCCCCCCGATCCAGCTCCCCAGAGCAAATCCCACAATCGCTAGTGTCTTTTTCTGGTGAACGGCGAACATGCCTTCGAGAAACGCCCTAAATGCTGTGGGTGAAGACTGGTATGTTGACTTCAGCTGGGGCCAATAAAAGCTCTTTCCAGATGACCCGGAGGAGCGAAATATGGCAAATATTTCTTCATAATTGTCCCCCAACAGTTCTTTAAATGGGTAAGCTAGGAGGTAGGATTCCTTGTCCGACTGGGGGAGCCGGTCAAATGGCTCTCCCCCTTTCAATCCATGCTGATCGAGAAAACGCTTGTAAGCCGGTACAGTCCGCTGGGCGCGTTTGGCAACTTGTGCGGCTATCTCTTTAGATCCCAGAGAGTTTTTCAAAAATGTTCTATTCACCCAGACACTCCTTTTACAACTTGAGGGTTCCCGCCGGCTGGACAGAGAAAAATCCGCCCCGCCTTACCGATTATACCTTTTTTAGGATGCGCCGGCTGCAAGTATTCTAAAATTATCTAGCACTCACCCCACATTTCTCTCCACTTCTTCTGGTATAGCAATAGACACTTAGTTTAGGACACTAGTATCCGAAGTATCTATATCAGTTGGCAGTTAGGGCGCGGACATGGGCATCATCGCCAGATCGCCAGATCGCCAGATCGCCAGATCGCCAGATCGCCAGATCGCATTCATCTGTGAGTCTTCACCCATTTCTGGGGTTATGCGCCTGGGGCAATGCGCCATGCCATTAATGTCCTAACCAATATACCCTCTGCCTTGGCACCTTACAGGCGGCGGTTCAATCCCTAACGCAAGTCAGCCGTGACATGCTCCAGTCGTGGATTTTTCCAATCCCTCACACTGGGAGCCAGCGAAATTAAATCTTCAATATTGCGGCGCATCGTATTGCAAATCGCATCCAAAGGCAAGTCATTGGGAGCAGTACCAAAAGGATTTTCAAGTTGATTGCCAATCTCCTCAATTCCAAACAAAGTGAAACTGATCAAAACCACCATAGGCACCGTCATCCAGTGCAATTGATCCACAATTTGCAATGGCAAAAACAGGCAATAAACCAGCAGCAGCTGTTTCAGGTGAAGGGCATACGCCAGAGGCATTGGTGTTTTCTGAATGCGCTCGCAGCCTCCCAAACAGTCCACCATACTATTCAGCAACAGCTTCATAGCATTAAGCTGATAGCTGTTCAGGCAATTCCGTTCGTACTGTTCCTGCAAATAATCCCCAATCCAAAAGGCCACCTCTAGCGGTATATTATTCATGCGCTTTAGCTTTTTATAGCGTTCAGGCGACATCAATGATTTTAACTCACTGCTCGTCCGCTCATATCTCAGGTGCATTTTAGTAGCCACCGCAAAAGCTACCAATAGGCGCACAGCTTCCACTTTTGCCTCCTTATCCTTAGGCTCAATTTCTTCAATGGCCACCCACATTTCCCGCGACAAGTTGCGCACATTATTGACAAGAGTGCCCCAACATTTACGCCCCTCCCAAAACCTTTCGTAAGCTGTACTTGTTCGGAAACTCAATAACAGCCCCAATAAGATATTGGGAATCATATTAACCAGAGGCCAAGAGTTAAATAAGTTTAGCTCGTGGATTATGTCAACGAACAAGCTAAATACTCCGCACAAGATAACCTGGGGAAGAATGGTTTTTACGACTGAACCGTGATGCCGTAAGTCCACTGGAAAGCTGAAACCTTTTAAACTGTCCACTTAACACCTCACCGTTCGCATCTACCGCATGTCATACCCGAACAAATTGGGATCAACCTCCTCCAACTTCAAATCCGCCAAACCGTACTCAGCCCACCGGCGCTCCACCATTGCCGCCACATCGGCATCCGACTCCAAAGCCGCCCCCCACTCATGCTCAGTTTCCGGCGGAATCTTCGTCGTCGCATCAATCCCCATGCGCCCACCCAGCCCAATCTTCTCACTGGCAAAATCCAAACTGTCAAATGGCGTATTCGGCAGAATAAACACATCCCGCGACGGGTCAACCTTAGAACTAATTGCCCACACCACTTGACGCGGGTCGCGAATGTTGATATCCTTATCCACAACAATCACAAACTTCGTGTAAGTAAACTGGGGCAAAGCGCTCCAAAACGCCAAAGCAGCCCGTCGCGCCTGCCCCGGATACGCCTTATCAATCGAGATAATCGCCGCCTTGTAGCTGAGCGCCTCCATTGGCAGGAAGAAATCGGCAATTTCTGACACCTGCTGCCGCAAAATTGGCGTGTAAATCCGATTCAGGGCAATGGCCATCATTGCCTCTTCTTTGGGCGGACGCCCGCTAAATGTGGTGAGATAAATCGGATCTTGCCGGTGGGTCATGCAGTGGAAGCGAATCAGCGGCGAATCCTCGACGCCGCCATAATAGCCCATGTGGTCGCCAAAAGGCCCGTCCGGCATCATTTCCCCCGGCGCGATCGTGCCCTCCAGCACAAATTCCGAGTCCGCCGGCACTTCCAAATCCACGGTTTTGCACTTGGCCAAACTCACCCCTGAACCGCCATAAAGCCCAGCGAACAGCCATTCTGACAAATCCACTGGAATCGGCGTAGCAGCTGCCATAATAATCAGCGGGTCAACGCCCAGGGCGATCGCAACCTGCAATTTCTTCCCGCGTTCCGCCGCCTTGCGCAAGTGCCGCGCACCCCCCCGCACTGACAGCCAGTGCACGGTCATCGTGTTCCGCGATTGCAGCTGCAGCCGGTATACGCCCACATTTGGCGTTCCCGTCTCGCAATCCTTGGTAATCACCAAACCCAAGGTGACAATCTTGCCGGCATCTCCCGGATACGGGCGAATCATCGGGATTTTGTTCAAATCCAGCTGATCGCCTTCAATTACCACTTGCTGGCACGCCGGGAAAAAGTCGCGCCCCGGTTTGGCCTTGAGCACGTCAAACAGCACCTTGCCAAACTCCACCGCCTGCGAAACCTTCTTGGGCGGTTTGGGTTGCTGCAGGATCGCCAGCTTTTTGCCGAGATCCTCCAACTCTGCCGGTTTGCCCATATTCATCGCCCAGCACACCCGTTCCTCTGTGCCCATCAGGTTGATCGCCACGGGATATGCCGAACCTTTGACGTTTTCAAACAGCAGCGCTGGCCCACCCGCTTGCAGCATGCGGTTGGCAATCTCGGCAATCTCCAAATCTGGGTCAACCAGGGCCTTAATCCGCCGCAACTGTCCCCGTTCTTCCAGCAGTTTGATGAATCCCCGCAAGTCTCTGGCCATTAGATAAATAATTATTAAGGATTGTTTTATATTATTACATCAAGGCGGGATTAGTTGACAAGGTGGGCGCAACCCCCCAAGAAGCCAAATTCCGCGCCAGTCATGCAGTGGCCTTTCCCACAGCCAAAAACCCCGGTTTTGCCCAAATCCCAGTTCAGTTGATAAAATTGCAGATATGAAATGTCCCCAATGTGAGTCCCCTGACATCCGCAAAAATGGCCGCCCGAATGGCCAGCAGCGCTATCAGTGCAAAGCTTGTGGCAAGCAATTCCTCTCTCCCACCTCAGAGCCAACCTCAACCCAGCGGCTTCCCACTGCCCTTGGCGATGCGGTACAGTTTGAGAGCAACGGACACTCTCAACCAGCGCCGGCACTCAGCACTCCAGAACCCTCCCCACCCTCTGCGCCAGGAATCGCCATTTTGCTGCTAGATGCAGAAAACCTGAAACTCGACATCACAACAGAAAGATTCCTAGCCAGTCTGTGCGCCTCTCCTTTGCAAGTGAAGATTGCGTTTGCCAACTGGAGAAATTCGAGCTTGGGCAAGCTGGATGTGGAACTTCACGAGCGCGGATATCAGCTCGTTCATGTGGCGGAGGGCAAGAATAGTGCGGACGCCAAAATGATAGCGGTCGGCTCCTCTCTTTTCTTGCAGTACCCCAATGTCAAAGAGGTATTTGTCTGCTCTTCGGATGGGCTGTTAAACCACCTCTGCACTCAGTTGCAAAACCTGGGGCTGACTGTCTATCGCGCCCGCACTAAAAATAAAACCCTGACGGTGGAAAATCGCCGCAGCGGTGAGCTGAAACACTATTCCCTGACAGTGGGAGCGGAAATTCCTTCTTTTGAAGAATTTGTTAAGCAAGTTGAGGAACTCATCCAGGCGGAACATAACTCGCTCACCGAGCGGATAGCGCAATTTTCTGCTATTTCCGCGCTGTTCCAAGAGCGGCGCAACCTGACGCTTTCCGCCAGCCGGTCGAATGACTCGCCGGCGCTAGCTCCAGAAGCAACTTCACTCGCGCCTGCGCCGGAAGAAGAACCGGCACCACCGGCTCTTGAGAGTGCGGATGTGGAATTGAATGTTTCGGCACCGGCACCGCCGCTCCCTACAATGACTATTAACTCCAAGGAAGAATTGGAGCGGGCGATTGTCGAAATAATTGAGTTCCTGCAACTCGACAATCCGCTGGAAGAAGTTTCTGTCGCCACCCTGAGCGCTGAGCTGCGCCAACTGTGCGGCGAAACGGGGAATTCCATCGTCAAAAGATTAAAGCTGGGCGGAAATTTAACTAAATTCTTAAAGTCCTGTACTGGGCTCACACTCGACCCCCACAGCACCCCTCATACAGTGTCTGTTGCGGCGTCGCCTTCATTTGAAATTAGCACGCGCTCGGAACTGGAACAGGCGCTTGTAACAATTGCTAGAGCCTTATCCGCTGAATCTGCTGGAAACTCTATTTCTCTTTCAAATCTAGCCTGGGAATTTCAAAAGGAATACGGCCAGCCCCTTATCAAAACAATGAAGCAATTGCACCTAGGAAGTCAATTACCCTCTTTTTTGCAGTCCTGCAGCGCTTTCAAGGTGCAGAAAAAAAGCAAGGGCTATCAAGTGGCGCTCGCCTGAGAGGGGGCGGCAGAGTGCGCCGCTCCCTCTCCCCCGAATTGTTCAGAAAGGTTAAGAAATGTTGAAAAATACCGTGCCGGTCTGCCAGTGCGCCCCTTTTGTGGTATAGTGCATCTTGCCAGCTAGCCTAGCGCAACAGAGGCTGATCGCAGACAGGCAAACCTTTTGCCGGCTGCGATTGGGATTTGTGAATCATCATCTTTTATCATTAGCTACAGATACCCTCTCATGCTGCACCCTATGCCAGATCGCTTGATTCCGACATCCGCAAACGGTTCGGCCACATTCGGCTCAATTAGCCGCTCTGTCTGCCAAACCATTCTTTCCACCCGCCAGCAACATCCAGAATGGCTGAAAGAAAAAGTCAGGAACTATTCCTGGCAAAGCGGCACTTTTCAATCTAAGTTAACAGATAAGATAGCAGCAGAACTCAGCCACTGTCAAGACAGAGATGCTTTAATTCGGAAAGTCCTAAAAATCCTGCAATCCTTTCTGAAGCCGAGTTTCTTTGTATCTGAAGAGTTCGAGCGCTTAACAGATAAACTGCGTCAAGTGACTCCCGAAGAAATAGAAACCTCGTGGAAGAGCCGGCTCAATTATAAGATGCTGGCTCAGCCCGCCGGGAGCCTGAAGCCTGAAGTCGCGCCCAATGGTTACTCAGCCAGCGCCGGCGAGCCGGTGGCCATTTTGCTGCTAGACGCCGAGAACTTGCAGCTCGATGCCAAAACCGAAAAATTCCTGGCGGGGATCTGCACCTATCCCATCCAAATCAAAATTGCCTTTGCCAATTGGCGCAGCATGGGCAAACAAGACGCAGAATTCCACCGACGGCACTACGAACTGATCCACGTCCCCCCTGGAAAAGACAGCGCTGACGTGAAAATGGCCACTGTTGGCTCCTCCATCTTCGTGCACTACCCGACGGCGAAAGAAGTCTTAGTCTGCTCCTCTGACACTGTTCTGCTCCATCTTTGCACCACCCTGCAGACTCACGGATTAACGGTGTACCTGGTTCGCAAGCAGAGAGAAACCATAACCGTCTTAAACAGCAAAACCGGCAAAACACAGACCCACTCCCTCGTACCCGTACCGGAAATTCCCCCCATTGAGGAACTTATCATCTGGCTAAAGAACCTGATCAAAGCCGAGCAAAAGCGCTGCAAAAATACCTGGTTTAAGCTTTCTGAAATTTCCCAGATTTTTCAGGAAAAGTACCAGCTAAACCTCTCTCAAGTTGTGTCCAATCACTGGCCCACAAAGAGAGCCAAAGATATCTTTACCGACAATCCAGCTGATTTTGTCGTGCATCAACCCGCCGGTAAATCCGACATCCTGTATGTGACGCTTTTTGAGATTCCCACTCCCCACAAGGGAAATAGAAATGATTCGCCCCAACTGGCAAAGGCCAGCACTGAGGGCCAGCCCTCACCGGCCATTAGCTCCAAAGCCGAACTGGAGAAGGCGCTGGCCAGACTTGTGGGTTCCTTAACGGCCAAATCTCCTGAAAGGTACGTCTCCGTCTCCAAGCTCGGCAGTGAATTTAACAAAAAATACGGCAAAACCCTTAAAGACGTTCTCGCTGACTTGCAGTTAAACAGTAAAGTCACCACTTTTTTGCAGTCCTCTAAAGCTTTCAACCTGAAACAAGTTGAGAACATGTTTTTAGTGGCGGTCGCCCAGGAAAGGTAGCCCTTGATACCTGCTGAGCGCTTTCGCCTTCATGTCGCTCTTCTAGACTGGCGCACTGTGCCGGTCTATCCAATCAGTCCGCTCAAATAGTCTTTCGTTTGCTTCTTCACCGGCCCTGCAAACATAGCCGTGGTGCTGTTAAACTCCAGCATCTCGCCCAAATACATAAAAGCCGTGAAGTCAGAAAACCGCGCCGCCTGCTGCATGTTGTGAGTTACAATCAGAACTGTCACCTGTTTTTTCAGGTCGCTCATCAACTCTTCAATGCTCGCCGTCGCGATCGGGTCTAGGGCAGATGTCGGCTCATCAAAGAGCATCAGCTCGGGCTCCGTTGCCAGAGCGCGGGCAATGCACAATCGCTGCTGCTGACCTCCCGAAAGATTAAACGCCAAATCATTCAAGCGATCCTTCACTTCCTCCCACAGCGCCGCCCCTTGCAGAGCTTTCTCCACCTTTTCATCAATGGCGCTGCGCCTCGACATCCCCCGCACCCGCAACCCGTAAGCCACATTTTCATAAATTGACTTCGGAAAAGGATTGGGTTTCTGAAACACCATGCCAATCCGCATGCGGACTTCTATAGCGTCAACCCGACGCCCCAAAATATCGAGCCGGTCGCGACCCGAATCCAACAAAATTGACCCTTCGTAACGATTTCCAGGGTAGAGATCGTGCATGCGATTGAAACAGCGCAACAGAGTAGTCTTGCCGCACCCAGAAGGGCCAATCAGCGCCGTCACATGGTTTTCCGCCACTTTTAGGTTGATGTTCTTGAGCGCGTGAACTGAGCCGTAATAAAAGTTGAGATTCTTAACCTCAGTTTTGGTCTTGATTCCATTTGGATCGGACACTTGGTTTTGTGTGGCTTCTACCATTTTATCCCCCTGCGGAAACGATAGCGCAGATAAATTGCAATTCCATTCATAGCTAGGGTCATAACAGTCAGCACAATGCCGGCAGCCGCCGCATTCAGCTGAAATGCCGGCTCTGGACGGGACACCCAGTTGAACATCTGAATCGGCATCACCGTAAAAGGAGCCTGCAACCATGAAAACGAAATATAAGGAAACTCGCTCTTAAAAGGAGAGTCCGGCAAAAAAGCGATGAAAGTCAGAGCGCCAATCGTAATGATGGGAGCCGTCTCCCCAATCGCCCGCGCCAGACCAATAATCACGCCTGTAATAATGCTGCCGGTGGAGTAAGGCAAAACGTGATCCCAAACCACCTGCCACTTGCTCGCCCCCACCGCGTAAGCGGCTTCGCGAATACTGCTCGGAATCGCCCGCACCGCCTCGCGAGTCGTAACAATCACTACCGGCAAAATCAGCAGCGCTAGGGTTAAACCGGCAGTCAGCACGCTCTCCCCCAAGTTTAACTTATACACAAACAAACCCAGCGCCAGCAGTCCGTACACAATTGAAGGAACCCCCGCCAAATTCGTAACATTCACCTCTATCAAATCGGCTATCCAGTTTTTCCGGGCGTACTCTTCCAGATAAACCCCTGAAGCGACTCCCAAGGGAATCGCCGCTAGCGCTGTTACCAGCATCACCAGCGCTGTTCCCACCCAGGCGGAGAGAATTCCCGCCTCTGCCGGTTTGCGGGAGGGAAACGAAAAAAAGAACTCCCAAGAAAGGCGCTGCAAACCGTCAATCCCTAGCTGCACGAGCAGTGCCAGCAGCACAACCAGCCCCACCAGCATCGACAGCAACCCGACAATCGCAAAAATCCCATCAGCCAGCTTGTTGCGAGCGATAATCCCTCGCATTTTCCGGTTTTCTTTCCCTGACATATCAGTAAATTTCCCGATAGCGCTTGCTCAGAAAATGCCCTACAATATTTAACCCCAAAGTCATCAGCACCAGCGTCAGACCCGCCGCAAAAATCGTTTGGTATTCCAGGCTTCCGTGAGGCAAGTCGCCCAGACTCACCTGCACAATATACGCTGCAATTGTAGCCGCCGGCTCCAGCGGGTTCCAAGTCAGATTTGGCTGTAGCCCCGCCGCAATCGCCACCACCATTGTTTCGCCCACAGCGCGGGAAATCCCCAAAATGTATGCGGCTGTGATTCCCGAAATCGCAGACGGAAACACCACTCGCACAGCAGTCTGCAAGCGCGTCGCCCCCATCGCGTAAGAACCCTCCCGCAGAGACACCGGAACCGCCCGCATCGCGTCCTCACTGATAGAGCTGATGAACGGAATAATCATGATTCCTATCACTATCCCCGCACTCAGCATATTAAAACCGGGCAAGTCGGGGATAACTTTCTGCAACAGCGGCGTCACGAATAAGAGGGCGAAATAGCCGTAAACTACAGTGGGAACGCCCGCTAGCAATTCTAAGCAGGGTTTGACGACCTCCCGCAGCTGGGGCGTTGCGAATTCACTCAGGTAAATTGCAGAAATTGTGCCCAGCGGTAACGCTACCGCGAGAGCAACTGCTGTCGTTACTAAGGTTCCTGCAACTAAGGGCAAAATTCCGTAGTGAGCGTCGGCAAACAGGGGCGTCCACTGGGTGTCCGTGAGGAAGTCTAGCAGGGAGACTTTCTCGAAAAAAGCCAGGGATTCGTAAATCAAGATGGCCACGATTGCCACCGTCGTCGCTACTGAAGAACAAGCCGCCAGAAATAGCAGGAACTCAATCGCCCGCTCCCGCAAATCGCGCACCAATTTGCTCACAAACTTGCCTAATTCCCTTTCCTGTCTGGATATTTGCATCAGTTTTTCAGTCCTAAATCCGTTAGACTCACCCTGATTAGGGTTTCCTTTCGTTGCTAGCGCTGAGTCCCAGGGGCGGGGCGAGCTTTTGGGCTAAAGCCCAACTACAAACTTTGGGCTAAAGCCCAACTACAAACTTTGGGCTGAAGCCCAACTACAAACTTTGGGCTGAAGCCCAACTACAAA
>JALOOK010000548.1 GCA_025454445.1 Oscillatoria sp. Prado101
ATACTGGCGCAAATCTTCTTTGCAAGTCAGCCGTTTCCAAGAATGGATGAGGATTTCTTCATAGGCTAAAGTCATTACGCTCAGCAGCAGGGGCGTCCTCCCCAGAGCTAAAAGCTGCGGCTCACTCTCTATATTGTACCACAGCTCTCGACTTCTGGCCGCCACTAGATAAGTGCGAATCTGGGCGTCCGTTAGGGGGCGCAAAAAAATCGCCCCATTCAGCCGCAGTCTGGAGTTGCAGTTTTTATACTCGTTATAGCGAGTGCAAACCGCCACTTGCGGCGGCTGGGGGCTGTCTTCGAGCTGCCGGTTAATCGCTTCAATACATTTTTCTTGCCTGTTCGGCTCCAGCTCATCCAGCCCGTCGAGCAGCAGCAGCAACTCCCCGGCGTAGAGCCACCGCCGACCCAGATCGGCGCGGAGGCCATACTTGGAACTGAGTTCAGCCACCAGCCACTCGCCCACCGGCTGCCGGTCGTTTTTCCAGGAGGACAGGTGCAGCACCACCGGCACCCCCGCACCGCTATCGCTTTCAGCTCGCTGGCACAACTCTAGTGCCAGCTCCAGCAAAATTGTGGTTTTGCCTGCACCGGCACCCCCCAAAATCAGCAGCTTGCTGCCGGTGTCCTCAAACACTTTGGCGATGCTGTCCTCTGCCTGCAACTGGAAACGCGGACTGTCGCCGATTTTCACGTCCGCATCCGGGCGCACCAGCTGGAGTTCTTCGTCTTTGAGCAGGTTAACCAGCACGGCGCTGTGCGCGGACTGCTTTAACCTCGCCTTGACTTCCGAGGCCACCGCCGCCAGCAACTGCTGCCGCTTCCGGAAGATTTGTCGCTCCTTAGGCGGTGCCGGTGGCAGCAAGCTGGCTATCGCGCACACCATCCCGCACACCACCGTTAGCAACAAGAGCACGCTCCAGACATAGGGCAAGGCATTCCACAATTGGCTCTTCAGCACGCTCACTGCGCCACTGGGCAAAACTGTTAGCAGGGATATCAGTGCGGGGCTCACTCTTGGCATGGAACGGTTAGTTAAGCTTCTCTGTCACTATACAGGTGGGCCTGAGACAGTGGAGCTGCTTGTTTGTCTGGTTGAGAAAGGCAGGCAAAGGGTACAATTATATAATATTCGCCTGCCTTCTATTGTTTTTCAAGAGGGCAAGAGGGCAAGAGGAGGACAAGTAAACAGCCGGTGAGGAATGAATCGAAGGCAATTTTTATTATCTGATTATCCGTAATTTATCTCATGGTTTTGGGGCGGCCCGCAGGGGGTTGCGGTCTGGCAAGGCGGGCGAGTTGAGGAATGCAGGAGAGTTCCAGTCAGGCATTGGCCGCGACTTGCTGCGACTGGAGAAAACGGAAAGCATCCGATTTCTGGAAGTCGGTAACACGGCGGGGCTGCCCTTGTAGGTATTTGAAGTATTTGGCTGCAGGAGTTAACGAGCGTGAAACATGAAATTCGGTACAAACCATCCTTTGCCGCAATATTCGTCACTCTGAATCCGGGTGAGAGCATCACTGCAGAGGCGGGCGCTATGATTAGCAGCGACGCCCAAATCTCGATGGCGACTCACTTCTCCGGTGGCTTTCTCTCGGCGTTGCTCAAAAAATTCTTTGGCGGCGAATCCCTTTTCGTTAATACTTTTACCAATGCAACTGAGCAAGCGAAGCAACTTGTCTTCAGCCAACCGGCAATTGGCGACATTGCCTGCATCGAATTGCGGGGGAATAGCATCTGTTTTCAGCCCGGTGCCTACATTGCCCACACTCCCGGCGTCCGCATGGGGGTGAGATGGGCCGGTGTGGCCAGCTGGTTGGCCGGTGAGGGACTGTTCAAGCTCAAATTAAGCGGTAACGGGCTGGTTTTCTTTGGCGCTTACGGCGGGATCACCGAGAAGCGCATCACCAGCGAGTTTGTGGTGGATAGTGGCCATTTAGTGGCCTACGAGCCAGGTATTAAAATGAGCGTAGGTATGGCGGGCGGCGTTTTTGGTTCGGTAACTTCAGGGGAAGGCTTCGTCAACCGGCTCTCCGGTGAGGGCGTCATTTATTTACAGTCTCGCAGTATGGATGGTTTGGTCAGATTTCTCGGCCCCAAATTTAGGTAATTTATTTAATTCCGTGTGAGGAGAGCTTCAGCGACATGAATGTCGAAATTTTGCAGCGACCAGACTGCGCTATTGCCCGCGTTACCCTGAATGCCGGAGAAAAATTAATGGCGGAAGCCGGCTCGATGATTGCCATGAGCGGCTATATTAATGCTAGCACCACCCTCCGCAAAGGCAAAGGCGGTGGCATTTTGGGCGGACTCAAACGCATGCTGGCCGGCGAGTCTTTATTTTTGAGTGACTTCCGCTCTCCGACTGCCGGTGGGGAGGTGTTTTTGGCCCCCAAGTTGCTGGGCGATATTCTTTCCTATCCAGTATCGGACACCGGCTTGGTGGTGCAGGCAACTTCCTACCTGGCCAGCGAATCGGGGGTGGATATAGATTTGGGATGGCAAGGGTTTAAATCTTTGTTTTCGGGAGAGAATATCTTTTGGCTGGACATCAGCGGACGCGGCACCGTCCTGCTCAGTTCTTTCGGGGCGATTTATCAAGTGCCGGTGGATGGGGAATATATTGTTGATACCGGCCATATCGTTGCCTTTGAGAAAAGCTTGACGTTTAATGTCACTAAATCGGGGTCTAGTTGGATTGGCTCCCTCTTGGGCATGGGTGGGGAGGGACTGGTATGCCGGTTTAAAGGACAGGGGCGCGTTTTTTGCCAAACCCACAATCCCAATGCGTTTGGCCAACTGGTGGGATCTCAGCTGCCGGTGAAATCGCAATAGTTTGTAGTTGGGCTTCAGCCCTTCTTTAAGGGCTAAAGCCCTACTACGAACCTTTGTTTACAGTTTGTAGTTGGGCTTCAGCCCTTCTTTAAGGGCT
>JALOOK010000150.1 GCA_025454445.1 Oscillatoria sp. Prado101
TAAAAGAGTTCAGCCGGTTTTTCCTGATTTAGTCCAATGCCCCCGACGCGGGCGGCGAGGTGAATCACAACGTCTTGCTGTTGTAATGCACGCTGGCAGTTTTCCATTACCCGCAGGTCGCAGTCTCGCGAGCGCGTCACTGAAATTTTATCGCGGTCAGCCCCCGCTTGGCAAAGCTGAGCTATCACCTGCCGGCCCAAGAAACCAGCCCCACCTGTTACCAGAATCCGTTTTTCTTTTAAATCTAGCGCTGTCATATTTTGCCACATTTCCGCCTAAATCTGTCCCTCATACCAATGTGATTTAATCGCGAAACACACAGTAGGAGCGGGCACAGGGGCACCGCCCCTACGAGGATTTCTCAAGTGTTTCATCCCCAAATAAAATTGGTATCACTTCAGTCAAACCGGCTGCCCGCATCTTGACGGATAAAAGCCACATCCTTCAGCGACGGAATCGCATCACCGTTGGGTGCCTCTAGCCCTAGGGCTTCTAAGTCAGCTTTTACCATCAAATCCACCAACTCCTCAAAAGTGACGGAAGGTTGCCAGCCTAATTTCTCCCGCGCCTTTGTGGAGTCGCCGATTAGCAGGTCAACCTCAGCAGGGCGCAGGTAGCGCGGGTCAAACTCCACATAATCCTGCCAGTTTAAATTGACATACTTGAACGCCACATCGAGAAACTCTCGCACGGAATAAGTTTCGCCGGTGGAGATCACGTAATCGTCGGGCTGCTCTTGCTGGAGCATCAGCCACATCGCCCGCACATAGTCTTTGGCGTAGCCCCAGTCGCGCTTGGAATCCAGGTTGCCCAGGTAGAGTTTTTTCTGTTTGCCGGCAACAATGCGGGCGATTGCCCGGGTAATTTTGCGGGTGACGAACGTCTCACCCCTACGTGGACTTTCGTGGTTGAACAGTATGCCATTACAGGCAAACAGTCCGTAGGATTCCCGATAGTTCACCGTTTGCCAGTGGGCGTAAACCTTGGCGCAGGCGTAGGGACTGCGCGGGTAAAATGGAGTTGTCTCTTTCTGCGGGATCTCCTGCACCAAGCCAAACATTTCAGAGGAGCCGGCTTGGTAGAAGCGCACCTGAATGCCGGTGCGGTGCTGGTAGTCCCGAATCGCTTCCAGCAGGCGCAGGGTGCCCATGCCCACCGTATCTACGGTATATTCCGGTGCGTCAAAACTCACCCGCACATGGGATTGAGCGCCTAGGTTGTAAATCTCGACCGGCTTGATTTCCTCAAGAATCCGGCGCAGGGTGACGCCATCGGTCAAGTCACCGTAGTGCAGGAACAGTCGGGCACCCTGATTGTGAGGGTCTATATAGATATGGTCAATCCGGTCAGTGTTAAACGTCGAAGTCCGCCGGATAATCCCGTGAACCTCATACCCGTTCTCTAGCAACAGCTCGCTCAAGTAGGAGCCGTCTTGACCTGTAATGCCGGTGATTAGGGCTCGCTTGCGTTCCGTCATCGTGAATATTCCTTATCACTCACTGCAAAGAACAATCCTTAAATTAGATTTTTTCCCCGATGGACAGTCCGGCTGCTTTTCACCGGCTTCCCGCAGGGGGGGGTTGGAAGCCCCCGTCCCCAGTTGGGCCAAGCCTGCTGGCCCACGCCGAATCCGGGCTGCAAGATATCTGCCCTCTGGGACTTCAGACCGCTCGCAGAGGATAGCAGTCCCGAGGTTGGGAGGGCTTTGAGCGACACCGGCGCAGGCGTCCGGCTGCCAGTGCCAGAGTCGGTGGCCAGACCCGAGCGTTCCTGCGGTGGCAGCCGGTGAGCAGCCTCAATCCCTACCTTAACTTCAAATCCTCAATCGGGCACTGACAAACCCTGAAATGTTTGTAAAGAATTGAAAAAATTTTCCATTGCCAGCCACTCCTTGTTTTGAAATGTTTCACTTTTTCCATATTTTCCCGCGCTTCTTTGGCCGCAATGATTGCCGACGCTCACCTGTTGACTGTGATGGTTCTGTTTTAGTAGGCTCCATTATTTTTGGGGAAAATCACAACGCCAATTGTTTTCACAATCAGCCACAGATCCATCCAAAAGTTCCTGAAGTTTACATAGTAAACGTCCATCTGGACTCGGCGGGGGTAGGGGATGTCGTTCCGACCCGATACTTGCCACAAGCCTGTAATTCCGGGCCTAATGGTCAGTACCTTATCGATGTGACGCCCGTATTTTGGCAATTCCTCTATCACTAAAGGTCTTGGCCCCACTACGCTCATGTCCCCCTTGAGCACGTTCCAGAATTGGGGAAATTCGTCCAAGCTGGTCAGCCTTAAAAATCGGCCTATCCAGGTTATTCTAGGGTCGTGCTTGAGCTTGAAGTTATCCTCAAATTCTTGGCGCAGGTGAGGGTATCTGGCGATCATGTCCTGCAACATTTCGTCGGCGTTTTCGACCATTGTTCTGAATTTGATGCAGCCAAAGGGCCTGCGGTCTTTCCCCACCCGTTCCTGGACATAAAAAATAGGCCCCGGTGAGGCCAGAGCGATCAGCAGAGCCAAGAGCAGGTACACTGGGGAAAACAGGATCAGAACGGCTAGCGAAAACACAATATCGAACAACCGCTTAGAAAACTCTCCGTTTAGACCAGTCAGTGCCAGCCCCTGAAAGGGCCGTTTGACAATCGCCCGAATGACCTTGCCGGAGATGAGTTGGCTTTCGGCAGTCATCTTACTCCTTCAATTCACACCACACACAGTCCTGATTGTAAAGCCTCCAGACGCCCTGTTAGGTGCGGGGCCTTACAGAGGCTGGGGAGATAAGACACACCTTTCTAGCCGGAATTTAGGGAGTGAAATTCCTGGTAGCAGCGCCTCACTTTGGCCAGGTAGCGCTCGGCAAAGATTTCCGGGGCAAACTGCGCGGCGTGCGATCGCGCGCTTTCAGGATTGAAAGCGACCTGCCCCGCCTCAAAAGTCCGCACCGCTTCCACTAAGGCTTCTGCGGTTTGGGGGGCAAATAGCAACCCCGTCCCCGAATCGGGGTGCTGCCGAATGTCTCGCACTGTCTCTAAGGCTCCACCGGCACCGCAGGCAATTACCGGTGTCCCGCAAGCTTGCGCCTCTACCAGCGCTATGCCAAAATCCTCGCAGGCTGCGTAGACAAAGGCTTTCGCTTTGGCCATACACTCCCGCAGGACTCGATCTGGCTGCCACCCCAGCACCCTCACGTTCGGTAAGGCCATTTGGCGGAGGCAGGCCAGCTCTGGCCCGCTGCCAATCACCACTAGCTGCAGTCCCAGCTGGTTGAAGGCTCGCACGATTAAGGATACTTTTTTATAGCTCACCAGCCGGCTGACTGTTAAGTAAAAATCTTCTTTCTTTTCCTGAAACTGGAATCGCTCTACATTCACCGGCGGATAGATCACCTCTGAGTGCCGCCGGTAGCACCGCCAGATGCGGCGTGCCGTGTGCTGGGAGTTGGCAATAAAATAGTCGGCCCGATTCGCTGAGATGGCGTCCCACTGCCGCAGCCGGTGCAGCAGATACCGCGTCAGCACTCCCTGAACTCCTCTGCCCGCCTGTGAGCTGTCGAGGTAATCAAATGTCATCTCCCAAGCATAGCGCATGGGAGTGTGGCAGTAGCAGATGTGCACCTGCTGCGGGGACGCCAGCACTCCCTTGGCGACGGCGTGAGATGATGAGAGTATGATGTCATAGTCCCGCAAATCCAGCTGTTCAATGGCTAGCGGCAGCAAGGGCAGATATTTTTGCACCCCTTTTCGGGCAAAGGGAAAGTGTTGCAAAAATGTCGTCCCAATCCGGCGCTTGAACAGGTAGCTGTCGGGATTTGTGGATTCAAAGTCAATCAGCGCATAGACATCGGCGTCGATGTGTTTGAGTATTTCCTGAACAACCAGTTCCGAGCCGCCGGTGGCCTCGGGCGTCAACCATTCATGGACGAGGGCGTATTTTAATCGCACAGCAGGCTTCTGTCAACTCAGGATGCTTGCAGCTTCGGGACAGGCAAATCTTTCCCGCCCTTCAATCATGTTCTCAATCTGCTATTTTGGTCAACGCCTTCACGATCGTTGCACATTTGTGGGATGAAGAACCCCACCCCCCATCCCCCTCTCCGCGTGCGGCTCATCATTACCCACATCTCCTGAAAAGCTTATTGTGACTGGTTTTCAGGAGCTATTTCTCACGCTGCGGCTCCCGCAGTGTGCACCAACCCTCACCGGCTTTCTCAGGATTCTGGCTTTTTTCCGGGACTGTATTATCAGTAGTTGGGGCTTATTGCCAATATGGCTGGGAGGGAAACAGAGCTGAAAGCTTTACTGGGAGATATTTCTGGAACTTATGGGTAAGGCATAGCCGCGTGCGGGGAGGGGGAGTAAGAGGGAGTCCCCTCGTTCCGGGGGCAGGCACGGGGGCCAACGGAGTAAGGGCGGCCACGCTTTGCCGCCCCTACAGCTCCCGGCGAATGGAATTCCCCTCGTTCCGGGGCGGCCACGGGGGCCAGCCCCTACAGCCGGGGAACGCGCCTCGGTCGGCGGAGCCTTCTTTCCCCAGCAAGCCGATTAAAAGCCTAACAGCTTATTACAAATAACAAATATACTCCCCATTTAGCCGGTGCGGCAGGCTTTGGCCACACTGTCGGTTGCAGAAAAGGCTGAAATCCTTCTAATCCATAATAATATTGAGTTTCAGAAGTCAGGCAACTCAGCTAAAACGCAACACTAATCAACCGGATTAAGGTCGGGCGGCTCGGTCGGCACTGCCGGCTCGTAAAAAAAATCTTAAAACACGCCCGAATGCCGGTGCCGGTGTTAAAGTGAAAAAAACTGAATATCTGTTCAGATATCTGGTTAATAACCAATAAAGGAATCGGAGACAGCCATGAGCACTGTAACCCAAATGAAATGTGCCTGTGAGTCTTGCCTGTGCGTCGTCTCACTCGAAGATGCCGTGCAAAAAGATGGCAAATACTACTGCGGCGAAGCCTGCGCTAATGGCCACCCTCAGGGAGAAAACTGCGGCCATCACGGATGTGAGTGCCACTAAGGTTTGGGTGGGTGAAGCTTGAAGGGTTAAGGATATAGGAGAATCGCAGAAACTAGGTTTCTCAACCAGCAGACAGCAACGCAACAGCCCTCCCTCCAAGATCAGAAACCCGGTTTCTTTCACGGTTGTGCCTAAGTCCCGGGATAAAGACTTCACAGTTTCAGCTTCGTCCCGCCCAGAATGGCCAGAAATAGCAAGAACTGGACAACAACGATGCTGGGGCCAGAGGCCAAGTTGAAAAGGCCAGACAGCAGCATGCCGGCAATGCTGCTTAGAGCGCCCAGGATCACAGAAATGGCCAGAAAGCCAGTAAACTGGTGGCAGAGCAATTTGGCACTGGCGGCGGGAATCACCAGAAAGGCATTCACCAGAAGGATGCCCACCGCTTTGATGGCTGCAGCAACCGCCAGGGAAAGCAGCACTACAAATACATATCGGTGCAGCCGCACAGGGATGCCCTGAACTTTGGCCACAGCCGGATTCAGGGTTAACAGGATTTGCTGGCGCAGGGTTGACAGCAAAAAGACAGCGCTCACGGCAAGCAGCAGCAGGATTAAAATCAAATCGCTCCAGTTGATGGCCAGAATATCCCCGAACAGCACCCCCATCAGGTTGCCCTGATAGCCTGGAATAAAGCTGGTCAGGATGACTCCGATGGCCAGGGCAGCCGACACGGCAATACTGAAGATGCTGTCGCTGGCTAAATCGCTCCGCTCAAGCAGGTACAGTGCGGTGAGCCCGAAAACAAGCGTGAAAGGCAGCAGCGTCCACGTGGGATTTACTCCCAGGAGAACTCCCAAAGCTACACCGGCTAAGGCGGCGTGCCCGACAGTATGGCTGAAAAAGGACAGCTGCCGCAAGGTGACAAAGGTGCCCAGCAATCCCCCCAGCAGCCCCATGAGTACGCCGCCCAAGATGGCTCGCTGCATGAAGGGAAACTGCAGCAACGTCAGCAAATCTGCGCCACCGGCAACTGCCGGCAAGTAAATCACTACATCCATCTCCACAATTTCTAATTCGTTTTAGAAACCAGGGTTCTTCAACAATACCTTCGCCAATTTTTTCTTCTCGTTCCCAGGCAGAGCCTGGGAACGCGCCAAGCGCGAGGCTCTGCCTCCTCTGTATAATAAGCTTCTTAAAAGCGTAACAGCTTACAGGTCAGTAGATATAACCCTTGCAGGCTACTGGGTTCAGAAACTTCCCCCTTAAAACCCTGTCTGGGTTTTTGGGAAAGGGTTTTTCAATAGCCCTCTCCCTCGGTACTCTACGCCAAAGCCTCAGGTGGACTTATAGGCGTTGGTATTGTTCAAGAAACCCGGTTTCTTGATGTCCAACAAGAAACTTCCCTGTGCCAAAAATAAGCTGTTATGCTTTTAATTTGCTTTTTATTTAAAACGGTCATATCCTCCATAAATAGTGCCCATGCATAGTCTGGCAACGAGAGTATAGGGATGGATAGCGCAAATTAAATGCGCAGCATGTCAAAAGTGGGGTGTCCTTCTTTCCGCTCAACCCTAACCCCTAACTTTAGTGGGTATGCCGGTACCGGCTGAAGGCGGGACCGTAGGTGGCCAGCAAGTTTTGCGGTGCTAGGGCAATTTCGGGTTTGCCGGTGCAAACAACAGTTTGGTTGAGGCAAATGACGCGATCGCAGTGCCGGCTCACCATATCTAAATCGTGGGAAACTTGCAGCACTGTCCAATTGTACTCCCGCTTCAACTCGTTGAGCAATGTGTAGAAATCGGCTTCTCCCTGAGCGTCCACACCGGCAAACGCTTCGTCCAGCACCAGCAGCCGGCGCGGCATCACCAAACAGTAGGCCAGCAACACCCGCTTCAGCTGGCCACCACTCAGCGTGCCGATCGCTTGGTGGCGCAACTGGTAAGCGCCGACTCGCTGCAAAGCACCGGCAATCGCTGCGGATTTTTCCGGTTCTGGCTGCCAAGGCCATTTGAATTTTGGATTTTCGATTTTGAATTGGGGATTTATCTCTTTCACCCATCCCAATCCGACTAATTCCCAAACAGAAATAGGAAATGACCGGTCGAAGATAAAATTCTGCGGGACGTAGCCTATCTGGTGGCACAGGTGTCCCAGCCGTTCCAAGGGCCGGCCAAACATTTCAATCCGCCCAGATTTGCGGGGAATTAACCCTAGAATCGCTTGCGCCAGGGTGCTTTTTCCGGCACCATTTGGGCCAACTACTGCGGTGTCGGTTCCCGCCGGCAATTCAAACGACACCTCCCGAAGGGCGAGATAACTGCCCTGGTAGGCGGTCAAGTTCTCCACCTTGAGAGTGGGGAGTTGGGAGGTGGGGATTTTGGATGTGGCGTGGGCATGCCAGCCATTGAGTGAGTCGGAATTCATATCAGTTACCGGCACGCAGATTCAAGAGTTTGCAAATTGGCTTGCATTGCTGTAAAATAATGTTGTGGGTCTGGCGGTCCAGATTCCAGGGAATTCAGCGGGTATAGGTTGAGGTTCAAATCTTGCGAGAGAGTTTGCAGCAATTTATTGTCTGTAACCGGCTCTCCCAACAAAGCTTTGACTTGATATTGCTTAACCGTATCTACAGTCTTTCTCACATCCTGAGGTGACAGGCTCGTCTCGGGAATCTTGACAACCGCTACTTGTTTCAGGCTGTAGCGTTTGGCGAGATAGGGAAAGGCATCGTGGAAGGTAATAAAGGTGCAGTTGGGATATTTCTGCAGGCGCTGTTTGAACTGGCTGTCTAGCTGCTCTAGTTGCTGGATGTAGGCGGCGGCATTTGCCTTATAGGTGGCTTGATTTTCGGAATCTGCTGCAATTAAGCCGTCCCGAATGTTTTCTACCTGCTGTTTGGCTAAAACTGGATCTAGCCAGACGTGGGGATTTCCCGCCTCGTGTTCGTGATGCTTGTGGTCGTGGTCTGAGTGTTCGTCTTTGCCTTTCTTTTCACCGGCATCTCCCACCGGCGTTTCCACTGGCGAAATCTCCTCTATTGCTTGAATGCCTTTGCTTGCATCAATTTCCTTCAGCTTGGAATTCCCGGCATTTTTGACAGTAGCTTCCAGGAATTCCTCCAATCCCATGCCATTTTTGACGAGCACGCCGGCGCTGGCGATTGCTCCCACGGCTCTTGGTGTGGCTTGGTACTCGTGCACCTCCGCTCCTGGGGGAACTAAGATTTCCACCTGTGCCTTATCCCCAGTCACCGCCTTGGTGAACCAATACACCGGCAGGAATGTGGCCACCACTTTCAGCTGTTTGGTCTGGGTGGGGGGATTTTGCACCTCTGTCTTGGGCTTGGGTGTCGGTTGGCTGCAGCCGGCTGCTGACAGCAGCAGCAGCAGCATCATCATGTGCGGGGTATAGCGTATCACAGTTTCTCTCCTTGTGCGGGACTGGGTGATGCTGGCTGGAAGCATTTTTGAGAATGAGGCTGATTCTAATTCTATTGGGTCTGGCTTTCACTGTTCCGGAAGTTAACCGAATGTAATAATGATTCTTATTCTGAGCGTTCCCACCGGCGCTCGTCAGGGTATGGAGGCGGCAGGATACAAATAACGCATATCCGGTTAATTCGTTTTAAACAGGAAGCCAGCGTTATAGAAAACAGCCCTAAAATATGAAAAAGTGATTCAACCGGATAATGGAACGAGCAGCGGGCGCTGGCCCGGCGTAGGTGCTAGACTGGGCTTGTGCAGTGCGGGCGCAATCCGCTCGCTGGCCATTCTCGCGCCTGAGAGATTCCGCGCCACCGGCCCTACCTGCAGTGCGGCGAGAGGGCCGGTGAGGAAGGCTTCGCAACCGGGCCACCTCAGATGTTCGTCCAGGACGGGCAACCCCTTGACAATCTGCGCGGGATATGCTTCTAGGATGTCTGCTAGTAAGGGTTCCGCTGTCACGTCCAGTCGGGTGCCGGTGGCGAGCCAGATGCGATC
>JALOOK010000151.1 GCA_025454445.1 Oscillatoria sp. Prado101
TCTGGTTGAGGGTGCCGGTGAGTTGCAATTGCAGTGGTTCGAGATGGCACCGGAAATCCGCCTGCACGGGCGAGTGATATTAATTATGCGCCCCAAGAAAATTTTCGATGAGGAATTCACGAAAGAACCTTGGCAGATTGATGAGTGATTAGCCGGTGTCAGGGCGGCCACGGGGGGCCGCCCCTACGCCACTGGGCGAATGGAATGATACTGTTGGCGAATTCTTATAGTGCAAATTAAATGCACAATAGCTTATCTCGCTCCTTTGCTCCTCTTTTCCTCGCACCGGTAATGCTGGTAGGGAACACCAACGCGGCGGTAGCCTTTGTCGTCGCGGGCGCACACCGGCTGCTGCGGGAAAACGAGGGATAACTGCTGGGGATAGTCTGCCGGTTTCAGCCCGGGCGCAACCACCCACAAGTTGAGTGGGGGAAGCGGCAGATTTTCTAGCTGGGAAAGCTTTTCCCAGACGGGTTTGTATTCTGCGGCGCGGGTGGTGGCGGTGGTGTTTCGCTGCAAGAAAGCCAAGTAGGCGGGCGGGCGTTTTTCAGAAGATCGCTTATCAATTTCTAAGGCAAAACTCAGCCCCAAAGCAACATCCTGCAAGTCGTTGTATCCGACGGCGAATACAATGGGTGCTGAGGAGTCTCGCAGCACGTCGCCGGCGACGGTATCGGGTAAAAAGGGCTTCTTAAATACCAAGTCATAGCCAACGAATATACAGCTGATAGTGCCAACTATTAAAAGGATTAAAGGTGAGCGATATCTGCTAATTTGTAAACCCGTTGGTAGTGGGCGTTTCAAGGAATTATTCTCCTTTGTGACTTCTGAGTGCTGGCTGGTGACGGTGGCTTTCCAAAGAGCTGCTCCCAAGAGGGCGCACAGGGCTGGGTAGTAGATAAAATGATACCGAAACGCAACCGTCATGTCTTTGCGCAGCAGGTAGATGATGGCGAATAATTCCACAAGCACCCAGAAGGTAAAGCTCAGCAGGGTTCGGGTGGCGAGCTGAGTTTCTGGGTTGCTAGACAGCAGCTTGAGCGGTTGCCAAATGAGTCGCGCCAGCCAGATGCCAAAGGCAAGCATTAGCAGTATTGCCGGAATTTGAATCCAAACTGGCTGCTTTTCCACCGGCAGGGCGATTGCCATCGTCAGCCATGCTGCTATAGTTTGGTACAGGGGAGCGATGTTGTGTGGCGGCGGAAGCCAGCCGGTTTCTGAACGCCCCGAATGGCTCAAGAATGTCTGCAGCCACGGAATCAAGCAGATCCCAACACCGGCAATCGCCATAATAATGCAAAAGGAAAGGTAGGCGATTGGAAAATTTTTGCCGGCCGGCGATTGCAGATTGCCTGCAGTATGCGTGCCGTTTTTGAGTTGGTAAAGCAGTCCGAGAACAGTGGCGATTTGGGCGGCGAAGGCGAGCATAAAAAAGTAGTGAGCGTAGAAGCCAATGCTGTTAATGGCAACCCAGCCTAGCCAAACTGCCGGTCGCAGTTTTAGGGTGCGGATGTCTTGCTGCAAAAGCATCAGCGCCACCAGCTCTAGGGCGATGATAAGCACCGGCAAAGAGTAGTGTCGGGCTTCTTGGGAAAGGTAGATGCCAAAGGGAGAGACAGCCATCACCGCAGCAGCCATCAGCCCTGCAGCCGGTGAGAAGGCGACGCGATTTAGCAAGTAAATGGCAACAATTCCACAGACGCCGAACAGTGCCGTAAGAGAGCGCAAGTTCCACGCCAGATCGTGAAATTGTGCTGTCGCGTCTCGCCCAGATGCAAGCCAGTTAAGCCACTGGTGCGTCAAGCAAAAAAACAGCGGCGGATGGGTGGACTGGGCAGCAACTGTGCTAGCTATTTTGCTACAACTCGCTTGCGGATTGAGGGCAAAGATTTGCTGCACTTGGTCGAGGGGAAACAGCACATCTAGGGGGACACTATCGTAACTGTTTCCCAGACTGAACAGAGCGGTAATCGCTTCATCCATCCACAGGGGTTTAAAGTCAAGATGCCAGAAGCGCAGGGCTGCGCCTACGGCGATTGTCCCAGTTAGCGCCAGGGTGCGTCGTAAGTGTTGCATGCTAGTAGGGGCGGGTTCACCCGAAATATCTGCTGTCAATAAAGGATAGCTGTAAATCAGCCCCTGAGGCGGGTTCACCCGAAATATCTGCTGTCAATAAAGGATAGCTGTAAACCATCGGTGTGAAATTAAGCTGAACTGGGCGGTTAAAACATGTAGGGGCGGGTTCACCCACAACCTGTGCTACATAGCCCCTAACCTCTGATATCAAGTCCGGTGGCATCCTTATTGCAAAACTCTTGTAGAACGCCGAATCGCGTCTCTCTACAATGCCGTCGCAACCTGCCCAATGCCATGCATGCGTTCTGGCGATGATGCCCATGTCTTAAACTAACTGTCCATTGCTATAATGGGATTTAGGGGGCTTGGCAAAAGCGAGAAAAAACCCAGACTGAGGAGGATAGAGGTGAAGATAAAAGCGAAATGGTACAGCTGGATCATCGGGACGTTACTGACAGCTGCAATAGTTTTGGTACAGGGAGTAAAAAAATTAAATTTAGCACAGTCTCAACTGCCCTGTCAAGTGAAAGAGGAAAATACGGCAAATCCCTACTCCAAGGATGCTGAAATTGACCGGGCGGTGGGAGAGGAAATGTGCGCTCAGAAGCTGTACGGTTTAGGAATTGGCATTGTGAAGGATGGAAAAATTATCTATCTCAAGGGGTACGGCTACGAGGATTTGGAAAACAAAATCCCGGTTCAGGGGAAGAAGACGATGTTCCGCTGGGCGTCGCTGTCAAAGTCGGTGACGGGGGTGGCGGCGGTGCGAGAGGTTTTCGCCGGCAATCTGGATTTGGATGCGGATGTGAGAAAATATGTGCCAGAGTATAAATTTCCGGCAACATACGCTTACCCGTTAGAAAATGGGAAGTTCGAGATCCGGCGGCTTCCCGACTCTCCCAAACCGTTGATTACCACGCGCATGTTGCTCAGCCACACTTCGGGGATTAAGAATTTTAGTAATGGGCCAAGTAAGGCGGGCACGCCGCCAGAGAATTTGGTGAACGATCCCAATGTAAACACCGGCATTTTTTGGGCGGGGAAGTATTTTTGGGACGACCCGAATCATTTGCTTTACATTCCCGGAACGAAAGATAGTTATTCGGTTTACGGCTATACGCTGGCTGGGATGGTGATTGAAAGAGCCGGTGAGCGGAAGACGTACTGGGAAAAAGTCCGCGACGGAATAGCGGTTCCTTTGGGGATGACACCGGCAGATTTTCCCGATCGTCCGGGAGCGGGCTATCAGTCTGGCTCGTTTTTCCTGCCGGATTACGAGTGGGTGAATATCCCGCGCCGCGCGGTGGGATACCGCTACGATAAAGAGACGGGAACGTATAAGAACTCCGGGAGTGTGGATGTGAGCTGGAGGGTGCCGGCTGCCGGTTTTATTTCCACGGTGGAAAATCTGGCGCAATACTGCAACGGGTTGATGAATCGGGAAGATGTGGTTTCGGCTAAGATGAAAGAAGATTTCCTCTGGAAAGGAAGCCAACTTAGCGATGGCACCTATATCAGCGCCAGCATGGGTTTTTCTATGGGCGAGGCTGACGGTAGAAGGCGGATTGGAGCGATTGGAGGTCAGCAAAAGACCGCAACCCGCTTGGGGATGTACCCGGATGAAGGTCTTTGTTTTGTGGTGATGACTAACTCGGAATGGGCGAATATCGATGAGGTTTTCAATGTCCTGGAAAAGGCTTACCGGAATAAGAAGTTGCCCATGAATGGCGAGTAGTCCCAAAGGTTCGTAGTTGGGCTTCAGCCCAAAGGTTTTATCGCTCCCAGCCTGAGGCTGGGAGCGAGGGGTGGGAGGCTCTGACTCCTTCTTCCTTTCTTGGGGTGGGTTACGCAACGCTTACCCACCCTACTTTGCCTAAGCTGTTACGCTTTTAATATGCTTATTGAAAAAAGGAGGCAGAGCCTCCAGAGGCGCGTTCCCAGCCAGAGGCTGGGAACGAGGGATAGATATAAATTGCATAAATTAAATGCGCAATAGCTTATTTTTCTGGAGTGGGTGGGGTGGGTTACGCAACGCTTACCTACCCTACTTTCTAGTTTCTACTTTTTGGGCTTTCTGAGCCGATTGATGCCGTAGATGGCACCGGCACCCAGCAGGAGATAGGGGCTGAACACGAGTAACCAAAGGATAAAAGCAAACAAGCTAAAGGTGAATTCGCTGAGGGAATTAGTTGCTTTGCCCCAGGTTTCTTGCATGCGCAAACCGAGGGATTGCTGCGCAGGCGCTGTAGCTGAAATAGCTGCTTCCAGGTTCAGGTTAATCGTGGAATATGCAACTTGGTTGCGCAGGCTTTTTAGCTGAGCGTCGAGCCGCTCAATCGACTCGCGAATCGTACTCAGTTCGTTGGCGGCTTTGAGGACATCGCCAACGGAGCCGGAGCGCTCCATAATTTTTAAGACCATTTCTTCGGATTTGCGCAGGTTTCGCAGCCTCGCATCGCTATCCACGAGTTGAGAGGTCACGTCTTCAACGGTGAGGGAGCGGTACTGCACGGTGCCCAGTTTTGCGAGGGCGTTAATGGTGGTTTCCAGCTTATTTTGCGGAACCCGAATCTGCACCGATGCGGTGTGGCGGATGCTGGGATCTTGGGGTTTGCTATCTTGCAATCCCAGGATGTCTCCCTGCTGTTTTTGCACGATGGCGGAAACTTCTTTAATGCTCTGGTCAATGGATTTGACAAGGAGATTTAGCTCGGCTTTTTTGAGCAGTTGGGGTTGGGATCGCGGCACTTCTGCAGCGTCTGCCTGTAGGTTGGCCGGCGCAACTGGAGCCTTTGCCGACTGCGGTGCCGGTGGAGGGGCTTTCATTTCCTCGTACTTTGCAGAATATGGGGCTGAGCCACCTCCGCAACTGGGCAAAGTCACGGCGGACAGCAGTCCGAGCAAGGTGAGCGTCAGGAGACGCGAGCTGCCGGTGTGGTTGGTTTTGTTGAAGAAATGTTGCGGGGGCTTGGCTTTGAGGTGAGTGCTCATGGCGGGTTTCTCCTGAGTAAATCGAGTGGCTTGCGCCCTGCTATATCTAAGTTAACCTGCCGCAGATGGGAGGGGTGCGAGTTGATACAAAAATTGAAACGGGGGCGAGAAACCCGGTTTCTTTAAGAAACCGGGTTTCTGCTGCGCAAGGATGCGTTCGGGTTATAAACTCAGAATTAGTACCGGCAAAAAATTCGCTCGCCAAACAAACGATGCCAAACGATTCGGACAGTAATGGAACTCCGCCAGAAGCGGAATCGCTCTCACCGGCAGCCTTACGGGAAGCGGCGCTGCTGCGCATCCGCGACGGACTGCGATCGGGACAGCAGCAAATGGCCGACTGGCAGGGTGGCCCACTGGCGGTTTCGGCTGTGCCCGGTGCCGGCAAGTCCACCGGCATGGCGGCGGCGGCGGCGTTGGCGATCGCGCGTCACCAGCTGCAACCGCGCCGCCAGCTCGTGGTCGTCACCTTCACCCGCGCGGCAGCGCATAACATAAAAAACAAAATTCGTCAATACCTGAAGGAGCTGTCTTTGCCGCAACTTGGGTTTTCTGTGCACACGCTGCACGGTTTGGCGCTCAATATTGCCATCCGCTACCAGAATCTGTCGGGTTTGACTCTTGAGAATAAAGCGCTGGTGACGCCGAATCAGAGTCACCGGCTGGTTCGCGCTTGTGTGGAACAATGGATTGCCGGCAATCCGCGCCAGTATCAAATGCTGGTGCAGGGGCGGCAATTTGACGGGGAAGAAACGGAGCGACTGCGCCGGCAATCTGTGCTGCGCACGGATGTGCTGCCGAATTTGGCGCTGACTGTTATTCACGAGGCGAAGTCGTCGGGGTTGCAACCGCAGCAATTGCGGGAATTGAGCGAGTTGGCAAGGGATGAGTACGAGCTTCTGGCGATAGCAGCTGGGCTGTATGAAAATTACGAAAATTTGCTGCTAACGCGCCAATTTATCGACTACGACGACATGATTTTGGCGGCGCTGCGAGTGCTGGAGAATCCAACCGCCCGCCGGCTGGAACAAGGCAAAGTGTTTGCGGTATTTGAAGATGAGGCGCAAGATTCTACGCCGCTGCAAACCAAGCTGCTGGAAATTCTGGCGACTGACCCCGCACAGCCGCACCTCCCCCCCAATCTTATCCGAGTCGGCGACCCGAATCAAGCGATTAACTCGACGTTTACGCCGGCAGATCCGATATATTTCCGCCAGTTTTGCAAAGATTGCGAGGATCGAGATCTGCTGGCGACGATGGATAGAGCCGGTCGCAGCAATCACATTATTATAGATGCGGCTAATTTTGTTCTGGAATGGGTGAACCGGCAGTGGTTAGCCGTAAGTGGAAATCCCCCCCTCAATTACGCGGGCGACGGCAGGGGGGAGTGGAACGGCGAACGCTCTCACTCTCACTCCCAACTTCTCTCCCATCAAGGGAGAGGGGAGGGCTCGGCTAACAGTGAGCCACCTTTTCGCGACCAGAAAATTATAGCGGTTGACGAGGGCGATCCCCAACCCGACGCCAACCCGGATAAAGTCGGTCGTGGGCTGGAAATTTACGCGCCGCGAGATATATTTCACACGGCAGAACTGATTGGTAAACGGGTGATTGAACTGTTTGGCGAACATCCCGACCGGTCGGCGGCGGTGCTGGTGCGGGAAAACCGGCAAGGCGAGTGGTTAGCCGGTGAGCTCAGGCGTCTGTATGCAAACAGGATTAAGATTTATGAAGTCGGTCAGCAGGAGCGCCGGTCGCATGTGCCGGCGGAAATTATGGCGCTGCTGCAATTCCTGGAGCGCCCCCACTCGCCTGACTATTTGAAAGCCGCTCTCACGGTGTTGGCGAATCGCAAGCTTATCCCGACGCAAGACCTCGACGCTCTCGCTATTTTACCAGAGCAGTTCCTCTATCCGGGGCCGCTGGCTGAGCCGCAACCAGAGCCGGTGCGACAGGCGCGGCGGTTTTGCAGCAGTTTGCTTCGCGCTCGCCTGGAATTGCCGATCTATAATTTGATTTCGTTTATGGCTTTGGCGCTGCATTACGACCAAGCCGAGCTAGCAACAGCTGACAAGCTGGCGGAAAGGGTGGCGCAGCAGACTGTTGGCAATAATTCTATGAGTGCTTTGCTGGCGGTGCTCAGTGAAATTGTCAGTTCTGAGAGGTTTGAGCCGGTAGTTCCGGATGAGGCGGAGTCGATTTACATTCGTGCCGGTCAGCTGACGATTATCACCATGCACAAGGCAAAAGGGCTGGATTGGGATTTTGTTTTCCTGCCCTTTTTGCACGAGCAAACGATTCCGGGGCGTCTGTGGGTTCCGCCGCAGATGCAGTTTCTGGGCGAGTTCACGCTTGCGGAGGTGGCGAGAGCGCAAATTCGCGCCAGTTTGCACGGTCAGTTTCCTTTGCCAGATGTGGGCGCTGCGTGGGAGCAAGCCGGTTATTTGAAGACGGCGGAGGAGTACCGGCTGCTGTATGTGGCGATGACGCGGGCGAAGCGTTTGCTGTGGGTTTCGGCTGCTCAGCAAGCTCCTTTTACTTGGAATAAGCCGAATAATTTACAGGAGCAAAAGCCCTGCCCTATGGTGCCGGCACTCAAGAGCCGGTTTCCGGAGTCCGTCGTGTTTGTGCCGGCGATGTTTAGGTAGGTGCTATACTGAGAGCAGGCACCCAGCCGCCCGTTTAGTTTTTTGGGAGTGAAGATTAATGATGTCTAATCTGCCGGTTGAACCGGAACCGCGAGTCGAGGGGGTTGTCTGGGGGGCTGAGAAAGCGGGTTTCTGAATAAATGTTTCGGGAGTTAGGCAAAGTTAGTCGCAGAAACCAGGTTTCTGGGGGATCTCCTAAATGGCGGCTGATGGTGTGTGGGTTGGGAGGTTGGTATAATTAGGAGAGCCGGTCAGTTCAGGAGGGCATCAATCATTTTTAGCGGCATGTATTGATAGAAATTGGTGAGTAAATGATTGAGGTCTTTTTAGATACCGATATTTGCATGGTTTTGGAGGGCGACTTCCCAAAACAAATAGGTCAACTCGAACGGGGCAAGAAAATAGAATTTTTTTTGCTTATAGCTGTCACAAACCGGTTCAATTCGTTTCAAAATGCCATCAAATTAACTGTACGCTGTAAGAGATGTTTTATGAAGAAAAAGTGAAACCAAAAGAAACCGGGTTTCTGGTATTGAAAGCCGGTTTCTTACCCTGCCTGACCTCTTACATCTAGACTCGATATAGCAGTAGCCACTTAGGGCGCGGACGTAGGACAGGCGTCCCGCCTGTCCCTGTCCCTATTAGCAAATGAGATGCCTTGTCGATTACTGAGCTGTCTATTGCTATATGTGGTAAATTCGGGAGCCGGTTTTCATCCAATTTTATTTTCACGACACCGGCACCTTCCAGAGATTCTCCCGCGCCAATTCAGCCGTATAAGCAACTGCAGCCCGAATATCCTCAGGCGTCAGTGCTGGGTAGTGGTCTGTAATTTGCTCCGGAGTCAGCCCTTCGGCTAAGGCATCTAAAATGATGGTAATGTAAATGCGCGTCCCCCGGATGCAAGGAAATCCCCCACATACTGCCGGGTCTGCTGTGACGCGACTCAGTAACTCTTCACGAGTCATGGAATACCTCTGCTATCGTTAATTCCATATTACTTGAGTTTGGCGTCAAGCGACCTGACCCTCTCTTTGCGAAGCGGAGGTCGAGGGGTTGCACTCACAATAAGATGTGCCGGCACAACCCTTATCTCTTGCTTCTTCAGGACTTACGCCAAGCCACTATCCTTAGGGTGGGGAACGCGTGCTTCGTAACCGGCACCACACCACATTAAGAGTCGCTGCATAAGTCCTGTTATTGTTAAAAAGTTAGAGATTCTCAGGGAGTATCCCAGCTTAGAAGCTGAAGATTGCCGGTGGGCGCTTCAGTATGCGAGAAACCAGGTTTCTTAAAGAACAAGATATCAAAGGTTTGCGCCGCGTTCGCAAACGGGAAATAAAAGCCTTTCTCCAGCAGTCATCACTTCTGATTATAATAGCTCTAGTAGATCCCTCCTCATGCGATTCAAATGTTCCATCTCTTTCTGTCCATGCTTTAGCCTATTGGCACTAACTTCCGGTGGAACACCGTAGATTATACAGTCAATTCTTTGAGACGCAATGAACAAGTCCATTTTCCCACTCCAGCAAGCTTGTGCAGCTGAGGGGTTATGATAAATAGTTTTATGGCCTTCAATCCGGATCTGAAAAAAACAATAATTCTTTGTTGGGTGACAGCCGGCACTAATTAATCTAAAACACTTTTTTCCGTCGGAGGTACAGCGAATCTGCGCCCCAATATTTTTGCTGGGAACGGCAATAAACTGCTGGCCTTGCTTATCCTAGTATATTTCTGAAGTAATTAAATTGTTTTGTTTTGGTAAAAATTCTACGAGTATAAACGTAAATAATCCCAATCCAGCTTTTACTAAATGTCGGGGTTTCATTTGGGGAATCTCTTGCTAGATGAAAATCTTTAACTGCACTAGCTCACCATCCCCCACAATCAGTCTCACTGCCCAGCCATATGAATGTGGTGTCCCACCACAACTACAGGAGAGCCATTTACGTCTGAGTTGCTTTCAGATGCGCTATAGCCGTGCTATAGTCAGATATTAGCGGAGCCAGACATCGAACTTGTGAGGCTGGGGGAACCCCACGCCCACCGGCTCGACCCCTCACAGCGTCCCAGCCTCCGAATGCCAGAATCCTGGCCCCTTCAGGCTGTTCTCTCGCTTGGTTACATTAATCGTAAGCTAGCCAGAACCGGCATCACAACTAGCCGGCACTAGCAAACACATTATAATTGCATTAGTAATTTTCTCAGGACGACCGGCAATGGCCACCGACGAGCTTTTTGTCCAGGCTGCAAAAGACTGGGACTTGGACACGCTGTACGCAGACCTGGCCTCGGCCAAGGGCAAGCGCCTGACCCCCATTGAGAAGCTGCACCTGCGCGGCTTGCTTTTGGGCCACAGTCCCGCCGAGATAGCCGAAAGGCTCAATAAGAATGTCAAGGGCCTTGAAGTTAACTTTTGCAACACAATATATCAGTACGTTAAGAACCTTTTAGGCAAAGGCAGCGAAAAGGTAGAAAACTGGAGGAATATCTGCGAGTGGCTTGAGGAAGCAGGATATAAAAACCAGTCCTCTCCTCAATTTCAAGTAAGTGATGGCTTATCCTTGGATATCGCTGTAAATAAATTGGATATTTTAGTAAAAAAAGCCCATATCAGTATCGATAAAAATCAAGTCCTAATTGATCTGAATATCCGACTGGCAGCCTCACTACCTTCAGAATACCCGCCAATAGAAGACTCAGACACCGACAACGGTGCTGGCTAGGCGCTTTTTCATGGGAAATGGCACACCGGCATTCCAGCAACCGGCACCCCCACCATTATTGCACAAAAGGGAGGCAGAGCCTCCCAAAAAACATTCCCAGGCGCTCGCCTGGGAACGAGAAAATTGGGCTAAAGCCCAACTACAAACATAATCAAGCCTTGCTCCCCGCCTTCTTCTCCTTCTCCTTAGCTCGCTTCGCCGCAGCCTTTTCCGCAGCCTTCGCCGCCTTCTCCGCCGCAATCTTCTCCAGACGCGCCTTCTCCTTCTCCTCCTCAATCTTGCTCAAATAATAGTGATAGTCCCCCTGATACACCCGCAACTCGCCCTCGCGAATCTCCACTATCTTATTCGCCACCTGCGAGATAAAATACCGGTCGTGGGACACCAGAATCACCGTCCCCTCGTAAGTCTTCAGCGCCTCCTCCAGCATCTCCTTCGCCGGAATATCCAAGTGATTCGTCGGCTCATCCAAAATCAGCAAATTCGCCGGTCGCAGCAGCATCTTCGCCAGCGCCAGACGAGCCTTTTCCCCACCGCTGAGCGCCCCGACTTTCTTGAGTACCGTGTCCCCGCTAAACAGGAACCGCCCCAACAGCGTGCGGACTTCCTCATTTTTCCAGTCCGGCACTTCGTCGTGGACAGTCTCCATCACCGTTTTGTTCAAATCCAGCGCTTCCGCTTGATTTTGCTCAAAGTAACTGGGAATCACATTGTGCTCCCCCAACTTCACAGTCCCTTCAGTGGGCGGCTCCATGCCCACAATCATGTGCAGCAGCGTGGATTTCCCGCACCCGTTGGGTCCTAGGAACGCCACCCGATCTCCCCGCTCAATCAGCAAATCCGCTCCCAAAAACAGGATTTTTTCGCCGTAAGCGTGGGTCAAATCCTTGACAGTCACCACTTCTCGCCCGCTGCGCGGAGGATCGGGAAACCGGAAGCGCAAAGTGCGCACATCGGACACAGGCGCTTCAATGCGCTCGATTTTTTCCAGCTGCTTCTCCCGGCTTTTCGCTTGCGTGCTGCGCGTGGCGCTGGCGCGAAACCGGTCAACAAACGCCTGCTGCTCCTCCAGCTCTTTCTGCTGGCGCTCGTAGGCGTTCTGTTGGGCGGATTTCAGCTCTGCTTTCTGCTGCTGGTATGACGAATAGTTGCCCAAGTAAGTCGTCGAGACGCCGCGCTCCGTTTCCACAATTTGTGTGCAGAGCCGGTCTAAAAACTCCCGATCGTGAGCGACAATCACCATCGGAATTGTCAGCTTTTTCAGATAAGTTTCCAGCCACTCAATAGTTTCCAAATCCAAGTGGTTGGTCGGTTCGTCCAGCAGCAACAAATCCGGTTTTTGCAGCAATATTTTCCCCAAACTCATGCGCATTTGCCAGCCGCCGCTGAAGGCGCTGACGAGCCGGTCGCCATCCTCAGTATCAAACCCCATTTCGGGCAAAATCTTCTCAATCCGCGTTTCCAAACCGTAGCCATCCAGCGCTTCAAATTGCCGCTGCAGGCGATCCATCTTGCGCAGCAGCACCTCCAATTCCTCTGCACCGGCAGTTTCCATTTCCCGGTGAACCTGCGACAGCGAGTGCTGCACTTCGTTCGCTTCCTTAAACACCGTCCAAAACTCTTCCCGCACCGTGCGGGCGGGATCTACCTCAAATTCTTGCGTCAGGTAGGCGATGTGCAAACTGGCTGGGCGGATGATTTCACCGGCAGTCGGCTCAACTTCACCGGCAATAATCTTCAGTTGCGTGGACTTGCCGGCACCGTTCACGCCCACCAAGCCGATGCGATCGCCCGGCTTGACTTCCCAGCTCACGTCTTTGAGAACTTCCCCGGTGGGGTAGATTTTACTGATATGCTCTAGTCGCAGCATCGAGACTCTCCAGAATAAACAACTATTGGGCCAATTAAATTTCAGGTCGGCTATCAGCTCTCAGCCAAAAAGCTATACGCTCTCTGAACACTCCTCAAGGAAGCATCCCATTTGTGTGCGTCCCCCTCACCCTCACCGCCCGCACTTTCGGGTGAGGGGAGAATTATTGATTCTTTCGCCCCTCTCCCTTCATGGGAGAGGGGGGGGACGGGGGGTGAGGGTGAAAATCTTTACTTTAACGGGATGCTCCCCTCCTCAATCAGCCCGGTGCGCCAGAATCGTCCAGCGCAAGCCGGCTGAATTCTTGCGCCCGGAACCCCAAAAAGGAATTCGTGGAGAGTTGATTTAGAAACTGAAAACACAGTGGCGACTTTTATGATATACTGACCTCTTAACTTTACTTAACACAGCGATTCTCTGTCAACGGTTTGCTATAATTTTCTGTGGTAATTTTCTGTGGCAGTTTCGACGCCCCACCGGCACCTGACCCCAGACGCCTACCTGCCGAGCCAGTTCCGCGCCGGCACCAAGCGCCCCAGACGCCCGCCCCGCCAGCACAGGGGTGGGGGAAGCAGTTTCACGCGACCGGCTGCCGGTTTTGCCAAAGGGGCGAGACTGTGATATGATAGTCGATTGTGTCCAATTAAAACCAGTCCATGCCCAAACTGAAAACCCGCAAGGCAGCCGCTAAGCGCTTCAAAGCCACCGGCAGCGGCAAAATCATGCGCCGCAAAGCTTTCAAGAGTCACCTCCTCGAACACAAGAGTTCAACTCGCAAGCGCAGCCTGTCCATGATGGCTGTCGTGAATGAGCGCGACGAAGAAAACGTGCGTTTAATGCTGCCATATTTGTAAACGATAAGGAAACCAAGCCATGACACGGGTAAAACGCGGCAATGTCGCTCGCAAGCGCCGCAAAAAAATTCTCAAGCTCGCTAAAGGATTTCGGGGCTCGCACTCCAAGCTCTTCCGCACAGCCAACCAGCAGGTGATGACGGCGCTGCGCAGCGCCTACCGGGATCGCAAGCGCCGCAAGCGGGACTTCCGCCGCCTGTGGATCGCCCGCATCAACGCCGCAGCTCGCCTGCACGGCATGAGCTACAGCCAGCTGATCGGGAACTTGAAGAAGGCCAACATCCTGCTCAACCGCAAAATGCTGGCTCAGCTGGCTGTCCTCGACGCTGACAGCTTCAACAAAGTGGTGGAATTGGCCAGTCAAGCCAAGTAGGGGTTAGGTGTTTCCCTCGTTTCCCCTCGTTTTCCCTTCGTTCCTAGGCTCCGCCTGGGAACGCCCGCAAGAGTCGGCTCTGCCGACTGCGCCCGACAGGAAAAAGTTGGCTCGCTCGATCAGGAATAAGGAACTAGAGGCTCTGCCTCTGAAAATGCGTTCCCAGGCTGGAGCCTGGGAACGAGGAAAACGAGGAAAGGCTGGAGCCTGGGGAGGAGGAAGATTTTTCGTTGCTTTGGCCATTGCCCTGCTGCCGGTGGCAGCCCCCTTAATCGCACCGGCACCGGCACCCGCCGCAGAGATCAAGCCGATCCAGAAGCGCGGGCGGCTGATTGTCGCCGTCAAAGATAATGTCCGCCCCCTGGGATTTACAGACGCCACAGGCAAATTGCAAGGGCTGGAAATCGATATCGCCCGACGCCTCGCCGAAGAACTGTTGGGCAGTCCGGATGCCGTGGAGCTGCGACCGGTGGCCAATCAAGACCGGCTTTCTGTTTTGCTGGACGGGAAAGTTGACATAACCATTGCCAGAGTCACCGCCACCGAATCCCGCAGCCGGCTGGTGGATTTCAGCATACCTTATTATCTGGACGGCACCGGCTTTGTGACCAAAGATGCGTCGGTGCGGCGACTTGAGGAAGTAGGCACTAAGATAATTGCCACGCTCAACAACTCCGACACGATCGCCAACGTCAAATATTTTTTACCCAACGCCAAACTCGTCGGGGTTGATTCCTACGAAGCGGGGCGAACGCTCATAGAAAGCGGTGGTGCCGGTGCTTTCGCCGCCGACGCCAGCGTCCTCGCCGGCTGGGTGCAGGAATATCCAGAATACCGCATTTTGCCGGTACTCCTGACAGCGGAACCCCTGTGTGTTGTCATGCCCAAGGGGTTGCAGCACGCCGATTTGCGCCTGCGAGTAAACCAAGCAATTCAGCGCTGGAAAAAAGAGGGCTGGCTGCAAGAACGGATTAAATACTGGGGCTTGCCGGTGCCTCAAGAGTAGGTGCTAGGTGTTAGGTG
>JALOOK010000152.1 GCA_025454445.1 Oscillatoria sp. Prado101
GGGTTCATCATGCTGTCTGGATCGGGGATGAGTAATGTCCCGCCCAGCCACAGCGGCGTGAAGATATCCCGCAGCAAAGGATCGTGAGAGAGCCCCGACAGCATACTGAACCGGTCGGACTCCCCCAGCTCAAACGTCTGGATGTGCCACTGCAAGAAATGCGAAATAGGTCTGTGGGTTCCTAAAATTCCTTTTGGCTTGCCGGTGGAGCCGGAGGTAAAGGCAATATAAGCCAAGTCATCCGGGTCAACTGTTATATCTGGGGTTGCAGTCGAATAATCTCTCAACAGGTTGTGGCAAACAGCAGCCTTTTTGGGAAGCGCCAGCCGGCACCGCAGCAGGGGGCGATTGTCCGCCGCCCCACTGCCGGCTGCCCGATTGCCGGCTGCTGAGCTGCAACCGACAAATTCTTCTAATGCCGGTGGCAGCGGGCCCGCCGCTTCCATCTCCAGCCAGCCCGCCGGACTCGCCGCTCGCAAGCAATCGATTAAGCGCTCAGCTGGATAATTTGCGTCCAAAATCAAGAAAGCCGCACCGGCTTTGAGAATGCCCAGAACAGCCACAACCAGCAGGGCGCTGCGGTGCGCGTAAATTGCAACCGCATCGCCACAGCCGATGCCGTGCGACTGCAGGTAATTGGCAATTTGGTTGCTTATAGCATCTAGCTGCCAATATGTCAATACTTGTGTTTTGTCCGCAACTGCCAAGCGCTCCCCAACCCGCTTCGCCTGTTGGGCCACCCGGGCGTGAACCGGCTCAAACCATTCAGAAACAAGCGGTTGAGCGGGATCGGGCAAGAGGGCTGCTGCCTGGGGAGTTAGTAGAGAAAAATTCGCTATTTTTTCATCGGGGTTTCTTACGATTTGAGCGAGCAGCATAGAGAGTTGCGCCAGCATATCCTCCATGCGAGCCGGTTCAAACAAATCGGCACTGTAGAGAAATTCCAGTTCGATTCCCTCTTTTTTTTCTCGAGCGTACAGCGTTAAATCGAACTTGGCATCCTGTTCGGGGCGCGGCAAGGTTTCTGCTGTAACGCCGGCCATTTCGATGCGCCCTTGAGCCGAGGGGGCTTCCAAGTTGAGCAGGTTAAAAAACACTTGGAACAGCGGCGTGCGGCTCAAATGCCCAAACTGCCCGCCGCGCGGCTGGAGTTCCTCCACCAGCTTCTCGAAGGGCATGTCTTGATGGGCAAAAGCCCCGAGAGCCACCTGGCGCACCCGGCCCAACAGTTCCCTGAAGCTGGGATTTCCGCCGAGTAGGGAGCGCAAAACCAGCGTGTTGATGAAAAATCCAATCAGCGGCTCAATTTCAGCCCGATTGCGACCGGCACTCGCAGAGCCGACAATAATATCTTCTTGTCCGGTATGCCGGTAGAGCAATGTCTGGAAGGCAGCCAGCAGGGTCATAAACAGAGTGGCACCGCACTCGCGGGACAGGGCTTTGACGGACTCGCTCAGCTTTTCCGACAGAATCAGAGAGTGGCGGCAGCCCCTTCTAGAGAGCTCCGCCTTGAGGGGGCGCTTTAGGGCCGGCAGTTCCAGCACGAAGCTAGCGCCAGCTAGCTGCTCCTTCCAGTAGGAAAGCAGCGACTGCAGCGTCTTCCCGGTCAGCCACTGGCGCTGCCAGACGGCAAAGTCGGCGTACTGTATTGGCAGTTCGGGAAGGGGAGAGGGAGTGCCGGCGCAGTAAGCTTGATAAAGTGCGGCCATCTCTCGAAGCAGCACCCGACTCGACCAACCGTCGCTGACCGTGTGATGGGCGACTAGCAGCAATGCGCTTGTCTGTTCTCCCAGCTGAAACAGGGTTGCCCTGAGCAGGGGCCCTTTGCTGAGGTCAAAAGGCTGCTTGGCCTTTTGGGCGGACAGCTGCCAAAACTCAGACTCTCGCTTGTATTCGAGAACCTGTCTGAGGTCTACTATCTCCAGAGTCAGAGAGTTGGGCATTGGGGGCAGTGGGCAATGGGGCGCTGTTTGTAGTTGGGCTTTAGCCCACTCCGGGCATTGCTGATTGCTCGCGCTCCCAAAATCTTCCCCATCCCCGGTGCTTGCTGCCCCACTGCCGGCTGCCGATGCGCATTCTTCAAAGTTGTTGATGATTTGAACCGGCTCTCCCCCCACAGTGGCGAAGGTCGTCCGCAAAATTTCGTGCCGCCGCACAATTTCATTGAGGCTCCGCTCCAGCGCTGGTACATTCAGCACCCCTTGGAGGCGGAGGGCCGTTGTCTCATTGTATGCAGAATTCCCCGGTTCCAATTGGTCGATAAACCACAGCCGCTGCTGGGCAAAGGAAAGGGGAAAATATTGTTCCCCGCTCTCCCGAGGGATTCTTTGTATTTTTGCACCTGCAGCAACCGGCAATGTTACCTTTTCCTGCAGCAGCAACTCAAAAAGCGCCCGCTTATTAGGAGATAGATCGGCTATATCTTTGATAGACTCACCCATTTTGAAACCTTTTTATAACACTATTTTACTGAGATGCGCCCTAATTTTTGTTTGAGATTTTAGATTTTATATTCAATCCAAAATCCGGCGGCTGTCGGCTGGCCACTGCCGGCAATCGGCAGGCAGGCAGCCGTCAAAAGTCCTTTCTGGCCAGTCTTTGACCTTGAGATCGCAATTTCTTGGCAACTTCGACCATATCGGGCCACCAGCACAGCAGCTGGCCAAATTTCAGAACTAAGCGCTGGGCGAGTTCCCGCGCTTCGCTGGTGCTGCGTCGGGCTAGCAGGTCAAGGGGAACGAAATAATCGTCTCTTGTCAGAGACTGGCACAAAATATCCAGGTATTTTTTGACATCGTTGGCCCAAAATGCCGGTTCTGCGCTATACTGCTGCAGCTGCTCTTCCGCTTGGGAGATAAACGAGCTGCTGGTGCGCCACACTTGCAGGCGCACAAATTCTTCAAAGTCGGCTTGGGGAAGGGACCCCAATTCAGTCAAGTGGGTGCCGAGGGCGCGAAGTCTCTGTTTTGGGCCGGTCTGGCCCGGTCCGAAAGAGCAGGATTTGACGCACTCTACTATTAGTTTAGCGGTGTCAAAGCCGGAGGCGGTTCTGAAGATTTCACCAGGCCAGAATTTTCGGGTTTCCACCGGCTCGTGCAGCAGGGCCCACGGCAGGTGGCCAAAGCAGGCGTCTGGGAAGCACTGGCCCAGGGTGGTGGCAAAGATTAAATCCTGCCCCCGTCTCACCGGCAGGAACGGCGGCAGCAGGAGGCGGTTGTCCAGCCCGACAAAGGTCGTCATGCCAAAGGTTTCGTCGCTGATAGTCAGGGTGCTGGCCACTCGCAAGATGTCGCGACTGGTAAGCCCAAAGCGGTAGTCGGATTCAGACTGGACTAATCGCTCGCGGGAGCTGCCGGTGAGCAGCAGATATCCCAAGGGGGCATTCCAATAGCCAAAAGGTGCCCCCCAGCCACAATCTCCAATCAGTCCGCTGAATGTCACCAGGACTCTGCCGCCACCCGCTCGCAACCGGCGCACCAAGGCGGTGTCCGCGCCGTTGAAGTCGCCGGTGTGGCCAAACGTGGTAGCAATAGCACCGGCTGTTTTTCCCAGCATCAACTCGTGAAGGGCGAGGTTATCGTCTTCAATGAAGGAAACCGACTGCAGGGCGGTTTGGCGGTTGGGGAAAATCCAGATATCAGATGCCTCAGTGCCGGCGGCAAACTCCAACCCCTCCCTCAACTCTGGAGACGGCACCAAGCGGCACACCGTATCGTCGTCGGCGCTGAAGATGGCGTCGCCTGCTGTATGCAGAGTCAGCGCATTGCGGTTGGCACCGGCAGAAGCCCCAGTTTTTTCTACATCGAACAGAGCGAAGTTAACAACTTCCGCCGGTAAGCCTCCCTTTTCCACCAGCGCTTTGGCAAAGTCAGTCTTTTCCTCCAAACCGGCATAGAAAATCTCTACGCCATATTCAGCCGCCAGCTCGCGCAGCAGGCACTTGTAGCTTTCTCGCGTTTGGGGGCTGGCCGAATCGTCCATCACCACAAAGTCATTGGTTCTGCCGTATTGCTTGCTGTTTTCGATGTAGCTCCTCAGACTGCGCTCGCTACCCTCGGGCCGGTTGCAGGTGAGTATTCCAACCGAGGCGATAGAGCAGCCTGTGGCGGGCGAGTCTTTTGCGGCGGGTTCGCCCGATATATTTGCTTCAAAACCAAGCGCCAATGCCTGCCCGCCCCGGCACGCACCGTCGAAGAGCAGCTGCTCTCGCGAAATTAGAAAGCCGGCCTCTGCCAGCCTTGTCAGTTGACTTTTTATCGCTTCTATGCTATCTTCTGGCAGATTTCGAGTCTGGCAGATATCCTGTGCGTGGTCATCGAGGGTTTTGAACTGCCGGCACTCGCAGAGAAGTTCCGCGATATCAGCGCTGAGGTGTGAGCTGCACCGGCTGGTTCTGGAGTACACCAACTCTGAATTGTCGCGGATTGGGACTCGCTCAATATCGCCGGTGCGGTAATAAGTTTTTTTGCTGGCAGCCTGTAGGGGCAGCCCCAGTGTTTCGCTGTCGTGTTCTTTTTTTGGGGGGCTCCCCGGCACGGAAACGGTGGCAGGTGCAGCGCCTGGTGCACCTTGCCCGCCCCGAAGGAGCGCAGAAGGGGCCATTTCTTCCCCGTCCGGGGCAGCCGGCAATTGTTCTCCCCCCCTTGGTTCGTCCCCGAGTTCCATTGCCGGCTGCCGGCTATCGGCCTCCGCAGGAGCGCCATCTGTCGCCGCACTCCCTACTGCAGATCCTAATTTCTGCTCCAGCCGTGCTTTAGCTTCCTCTTCGGTTAGCTGGCTGAGCATTATCAGCAGCTCAGACACAGTACTAGCGGCGGGCAATCGCCCGCTCTCACTGAGAGCGAGTCTCTCGGCGATTCCCGCCACAGTCGGCGCTTCAAAGAAATCCTGCATTGACAGTTCTGTCTTAAAAGTTTCGCGCACCCTGGAAATCAGCTGGGTTAGCAGCAGGGAGTGTCCGCCTAACTCAAAGAAATTGTCCTCAATTCCCACCCGCTCGAGGCCGAGAACTGCCGCCCAGGTGCTGGCCAGCACCCGCTCAACCGGCGTCCGGGGCTCTATGTAGGGGCGATTGCCTGCTTTTGCCCCTGCCAGATCCTGTCTTTTCTGGCGCTTTTGCGCAGGCGCTTTGCGCCGTGCGCTCTTAGCGCATTCAATCGCCCTGAGGATTCGTTCGGTATCGAACAGTTCTGTGGCAATCCGAATCAGTGTTCGCGGTTTGAGCTTGAAGGTGCCGGGATTGGGGGATTTGGGGATTTCGACCCTGTTTTCCCCATCCAGCGCTCCAGACGCCTCTGCAGACGCCGTGGGCGCTGTGGGGGGAGACGCCTCAACAGATGCGATAAATGGCATCTCTGCAAGGGAGCCTGCGGGCTGGTAGCGGGCGGTTGCGGCAACTTCTGCGGGGAGCCGGTAGCGGAAACCCCGCTCAAAGGGCTGTTTGAAATTCTTGTTTTTTTGGGGCGCAGCCACACTTTTGAGAAAATTGAGCGCCGGCTGATTTTTTTGGGTGGGAATGTAAGAAAGCTCGACATAGCCCAGCCCCCTTTCGACAGCGATTTCTCCCAGTTTTGCCAGCATCCGGTACTCCACACCTCTGCCTAAGGCGCGGCAGCTGAGCAGGAATGTGTCTGCAATGATAGCGTCAGACTCAGCTGATAAAATCATCGCTCCGACTAAGCCGTAATCCCCAAATATGTCTTTTACCTCGCATGTGAGGCACTCTAATCCTGACTCGCACAGCTGTTTGATTTCACTTTCTGAACGCCTGATTGTGGTGAAGTTAAACTGGTTTGTTCGCTGCGTCAGCTGGGAAACTCGCGCTATCTGATGGGGTTCCATCGGTGCGATTTGAATCTCTAAGTTAAGGCTCTCCAGGAAGCTTTCCAGAGTGGGCGCTTCGGATAGCAATTTCTCGCGCTGTGCGTTCTGCTGGTAGTGATCTGTTCGCTTTTTGTCTTCTTCGGTGACTTTTAAATGGTCGAACGCCCAGACGTGCTTGAGGAATCTGGGGATATCTTCTGGAGAAGCCGGCAGCTGCAGGGTGAGGACTTCTGGACAGTTGGCTTCGACTTCGGCGCACTCAATGGGGCTGTCATCGATAAAGATAAAGCTGTCGGGGCTGAGGTTGAGTTCTGCAGCTAGGGATTTTATGTTTTCTGATTTGGGCTGCCAGTTGATGCGCCAGGATACGAGATGTTCGCGTTTAAGCGGCATTTCCCGACGTCGCTCAAACACCTCGAAGACGTCTTGCTCGCTGTTTTTGCTGCACAGGCAAATCAGGAAGCCTGCGTCGCGCTGCGCCACCATAAATTCTTGCAGGGCTTGGCGGGGCGGATCTATTTCTATGCCGGTGGCTCCATCTTCCCCGCAGACGCCTTTCCACAATGTGCCGTCGCAGTCGAGCACAATAACTTTGTGCGGCGGTGCCAGCAGGCGAGCGATCTTTCGGGCGATCAGGGTTCCGAGTGCCGTGAAGTATGCCGGTGTGTAGGGGATTTGACCTAGCTCATCTGTATGTGGGTCGTAGTAACGCGCTACTGGATAGGTGGTTGCGACTTCCTCAGGCAACACCAGGTGTGTGCCGGTGAGGCTGTCTAGTTCTAATGTTCTTGGCCGACCTTCGGTCGGACTCAGCCTCTCCTGCATCTGTTGGAAGAACGCTTGCCGGTTGGCGTCAGCCGCAGCTGCTCCTGAAGGCGGGCACAAGCAGACGAGCTGAGGTGTTGCCGAAATCTGAGACCGGGACTTTAATGCTGTTAGCAAGGCGCGAACGCTCTCTTCTCTCCGGTGTGCCGCCACCGGCAACTCATGTTGTCCCAAACCGGCTCTTTCCTCATCTAGCTCCCAGTCCTCCACTCGCAGCAAGATAACATTGATGCCATTCCGGTTTTGGGACAGCAGGCTATTCGGATCTAGCAGTTGCTGGAAGACTTGGCTGTAGGGGGCAAACTCTATTTTGCTGGGGATATCGAGCTCAGAGAGCCAAAAGCTTAGAGATTCCTCCACCGGCTCCGCTGTGAATGTAGCGGCGATGGCCACCGTTATCCGTGAAATTGCGGTTGACTTTTCCCTCTCTTCTAATTGCATTGGTCTTTTCTACCCCTTATTTGGTTAATTCTAGCCCGGTGGTGAGTGTGCGGCAGGCACTCTAGCTCACGGAGTGCTGTGCCGGCCTAAAAGGCAATCACGGGAATAATTCCCGTCTGGAGCTTTCTGTTTTCTGTCTTTTTATAGAGTTTACCCTCCCCTAGGGGAGATGACCACCTGGCGTGGGGGTAGCGCCGAGGCAGGCGTTGGGCGCTGGGACAATTGCCGGCAGCTCCCCCGGCACCCCCCAACGGCGCGAGCGCTGGCTGAGCGGTTCCCCGCCCGCCTGTTTAACCGAAGGGACTTGCCAAGGCGCTGCCGGCTCAACAAGCGCGTTTCAACAGCAGCCATTTGCAAGGGCAGTCAGTGCCTGGAACAGAGCAGCCTGGGGCAAATCCCGCCCGAAAACCTTACGGATTCGAGCCTGCTGAGCTAACAAAAGCAGCGTCTGCTACCCCTGAGAGAAAAAATTGTCCTTGACGCCGACACTGCGCACGCCCATTGTCGGCTGCCAAATTTTGGCCAGCTGCAGTTCCAGCCCTTCAGAGGGCGCAGCAAACGCAGCTTGCGAAACTTTCTTAACTCTGTTGTGAAAACCCGAAGCGATCGGGATCTGGGGCTTGATTTGTCTGGCTTTCAACGACCCCCTCTCCCCAGGGCTTTTTAAAAGTTTCTGTAAAGCTGCGGTTTGCTTCTACAGGCTAGCTATTATACCGTTTGCACTCCAAGGTTTATAGGGAGAATGTAAAATTATTATTTTTCAAATCCGCCTGGGAAAATTGTTGTGCTATTCTCACCGAGAATGGGAAAGAAAGGACTAACCGGCATTCAGCAGGGCCTGGTTCACCCCAGGGATTTCCAGGGAGCCGGAAGGGGTTTTAGGATTAAGGGGTCAGGTGTTAAGTTTTAGCTTTCAGGAGGTAGGGTGATAATTGACCCAATACCCAATTGCCGCGCTCTCCAATTGCGATGATGCCCAATCACCCATCCCCCGCCGCCCCCTCCCCCGCCGCCCAAATTCCCCTGTCTTCAGATCAAGTCCACATCTGGCAAGCTCACCTGGACTTGCCGGCGGAACTCCTGGCGCAATTGAGGGCGACGCTTTCAATAGACGAGCAGCGCAGAGCTGACCGGTTCCACTTTGAGCGCGACCGGCACCGCTTTACTGCAGGTCGCGGTATCCTCAGAAATATCCTCAGCCGCTACTCTGGCATTAAACCGGCTCTTCTGGAGTTTTCCTACAGCCCGCGCGGTAAACCGGCTTTGCGCTCTGACAGTGCCGGTGGCGCACTAAACTTTAACCTGTCTCACTCCGGAGGGCTAGCCCTTTATGCCGTAACCCGCCACCGGCAGATTGGCATCGACTTGGAGATCCTCCGCCCGATGCCCGACGCCGAGAAAATCGCGGCACGCTTTTTTTCCGCCAACGAATCTGCTGCCCTTGGCCACCTCCCCCCCACCCACAAGCAAGAGGCTTTTTTCCTCTGCTGGACTCGCAAGGAAGCCTATCTGAAAGCGGTGGGCCAAGGATTGACCGGCTTGGATGACGTTGAAGTCTCCCTGACTCCCGGCGAACCGGCCAAAATTCTCAGCATCTCTGGCGATATTAAAGAAGCCAGCCGGTGGTCACTGCAACACCTCACACCCGCTTCTGGCTGTGTGGGGGCTGTGGCTGTAGAAGGACACGGCTTTTCTCTGTCATGCTGGCAGTGGGAATTTGACACTAATCGGTCTCAAAATGCCTGAGGGAAAAATTTGCTGCCCATTGGTAGACAAATTGGCAAGCAAATATGTCAAGTAACCGGCTAGATTGCCGGTGGCATCACATCCG